>CALEEC010000037.1 GCA_937949245.1 uncultured Gemmataceae bacterium
TTCCAAAACGATATTCAAGTAATCCTCGAACGATCCTTCCCAGTGGATCTTGCGATAATCGCTCAGATCAAACTGCTCGCGGATCTTGCTGAGGAGCGAATTTCCCGTGACCATAGGTGTCAACCTCCGAACGGGTGGCGCGGCCGACAAGGGCGATAGACCGCTCGCGGCGAACAAGGTGGTACGCAATGGCAACGTCCCGGAACAACGGAGAGAGGGGACGCAAGGCACGCAGCCAACCGCATCGAACCGACCAACCGCAACAATTCAAATCCAACGACGCGGCCCCGCGTGGAACGACGAATGGAAGCCGAGGCGGCCAGTGGTTGCAGCGGGAATGAATGGGGGGGCATCCAGCCGACCTGTCTCCGCTTTCCGAGTGGGCGAAGTTCTGGGTTTGAAATCGCTCCCTGTCAATCGTCATGGTATTGTAGGGCAACACCGCCTCTGAGCAAAGATGATCAACGCGATCCCTCCAGAAACTTTCATCGTCTAGCGGGACAGCCCCCAGTTGCTCTCCTCGCTAGCATCGAAGTGACTATCAGCATACGCCAAACCAATGGGGGGATGTCAAGATGGTTTTTCGACCCAGGGGCGATAGAATTGCGACGCTTGGCTCAGAAATCCTTGTAGATGCTGGACACTCGGTCGAATACAACAAATTTAGTTGTCCTGCGTCCTCTCTGCCGACCGGCTGCGTGGATCAACGCGACTCACGATCCGGGTTCTGGCTGTCCGATGGGAGTGTGCTGCATGTTTCCGCGCCGCGACTACCTTCACGATTATATGATGATCCCTCCAGGCACCGACATTCCTTCGGTGGTCAACTGTATTGTCGAGATCCCTAAAGGCCGACGCAGCAAGTTTGAAGTCGACAAAGTCACCGGTCTGATCAAGCTCGATCGTTACCTGTACAGTTCCTCGGTGTATCCGGGGGATTATGGTTTCATTCCGCAGACATTGGCTGAGGACGGCGACCCCCTTGATGTGCTAGTCATGGTCAACGAGCCGACCTTCAGCGGTTGTCTGATCGAAGCACGCGTCGTCGGCTTATTCCGTATGAAGGATCGCGGCCAGAACGACTTCAAAATCTTGGGGGTGCCCAACGACGATCCATTGTTCGGCGAAATTCGCAAGCTGGAGGATGTGCCGGTTCACTTTCTGCGTGAAGTCGAACACTTCTTCGCCACCTACAAACAATTGGAAGGGGTGACCACCGAACCGCTGGGGTGGGCCAATGCCGACGAGGGGATTCAGGAAGCGCGAGCTTCAGTCGAACGCTTCCGGGCTTCGTGGGGGAATGTTCGTAGCTAACCGAACCACGCGGGGCTAACTGATGGGGTAAACCGGGGATTCGCAGAGGGCGAGGCCGATGAGTCCGTTCGAGGTTGGATTAGCGCCGTTTTTGTGGCTCAGTGCCTTTGTCTTTGCCAGTGGCGTGGCCTGCATCACGCTCAAACGCAATGCCATCGGCATTCTCATGGGGGTGGAACTGGTGTTGAACGCGGCCAACATCAATTTCGTCGCGGCAGCGCGGTTTCAGCCCGCGTTGGCGATGGAAGGTCAGGTCTTTGCCTTGTTGGTGATTGTCTTGGCCGCGGCGGAGGCGGCGATTGCTTTGGCCATCGTCTTGAATTTCTACAACAATCATGCCACGGTCGATGTCGATCAGGCCGAGGAACTGAAAGGCTAAACCGATGATCGTGCCGTTCCTCGAAACCCAACCTGGGCGTCTGTTCGTGCTGGCCACGCTGTTGCCGTTGGCCACGTTCGTGCTGTTGCTGCTGGGCGGACTGCTCCGCGTTTTGGCACGGCCCCAGCGTCACCACAGCGGGTTCGCCTCGTTTGTCTATTGGCTGTTCGGGGGAGATCGGCCACTGCTGACGGGTGCCTATTTGGCTACCGGCGTGATGGTTTGTGTCGCTGGCTTGGGCATCGTCGGACTGGTGCAATACCTCGACGAAGCCCAGCGTTACGCCGATCAAGGCCGACTGTTGGCCGAACGCTGGAGCGAACGCCTCGATTGGCTGCGGGTGGGTTCCTCAGCCGATCCGACCTTGCCGGCCGTGGCGCTGCAACTCGGTTATCGCATCGATCATCTGTCGGCCTTGCTGTTTGCTATGGTCGGCGTGGTCGGCACGAGCATCTTTGTTTTCTCCTTAGGCTACATGCGTGAGGAAACCCAAGAAACGGTCATCGATCACGAAGTCCACGATGCCCAGGGCCGACATTATGCGCGTCGGGGACGGTATGGCCGATTCTTCCTGTATCTGTCGCTGTTCGTCTTCTCGATGCTCCATCTGCTGATTGCCGACAATTTGTTCCAGGTGTTTGTCAGTTGGGAATTGGTCGGCGTCTGTTCGTTTTTCCTCATCGGCTTTTACACCGAACGGCCCAGTGCCACGACGGCGGCTAACAAAGCCTTTCTGGTCAATCGCGTCGGCGACGCGGGCTTTTTGATCGGCATTGCCATTGCCTGGACTTATCTGGGGACGCTCCACTTCGAGGAAATGACGCAACGGGTCCGGCCTCTGGTGCGCGAGGAAACCGGTCGGTGGCAACCGATAGGCGACTTGGTGCGTCTGACGCCTGTAGACGAAGCGACGATGCGTCGGTCGGCCGAGGGCGAACCCGCCGGGCCGTATTTGGCCTTGTTCCCGTTGGGAAGCACGGAACCAGCCGACGCGGTTCAGCATCACGATCCGCGAGTGCATCGGGTCGATCCGACCGGAGCGTTGGATCGACCCAGTGCCATGCCTTACGAACTGTTCGTCCTGATGGGGGTGGGCATCTTCCTGGGGTGTGTCGGCAAGTCGGCCCAATTCCCGTTGCACACTTGGTTGCCCGATGCCATGGAAGGGCCAACGCCGGTTTCCGCGTTGATTCACGCCGCGACCATGGTGGCTGCCGGGGTCTACCTCGCGGGGCGGAGCATGGCTTTGTTCGCTCCCGAAGTCTTGTTGGTCATCGCCTACATCGGCGCGATCACGCTCTTTCTGGCCGCCACGATTGCCGTGGTCATGACCGACATCAAGCGTGTCTTGGCCTATTCAACGGTCAGCCAGTTGGGATACATGATGTTGGCTATCGGCGTCGGGGGTTGGCTAGCGGGACTGTTGCATTTGCTGACGCACGCGTTTTTCAAGGCGTTGCTGTTTTTGGCCGCGGGGAGCGTGATTTTCGGCTGTCATCATGAACAAGACCTGCGCAAGATGGGGGGCTTGTGTGCACGTATGCGCATCACGGCGATCACTATGCTGATCGGCGTCTTGGCCATCGTGGGGACGCCGTTGTTCAGCGGTTGGTACAGCAAGGATAGGATTCTCGCAGCAGCTTATGGTTTTACCCAAAGTCATGCCGAGCATGTGCTTTTGTTCGTGCTACCGTTGTTGACAGCGGTGCTGACGGCCTTCTATATGGTGCGGTTGTGGTGCTTGGCTTTCGTGGGCACGCCGCGCAGCGACGCTGCCGAGCATGCCCAGGAATCGCCGCGCGTGATGACCGTGCCGTTGATCGTGTTAGCTTGTTGCAGCGTCGGCATCGCTTGGGGCTGGCCGATCTGGAGTGTCGAGGCCAGTTCCTTGGCACACCTACTGCATGCCGCGGAACCCGGCACGGTGGCCCGCCAATTCGCCGAAGCCCACGAACATGCCGAGGCTGGCCATCTGCTAGTCGGTCTGCTGGCTTTGTTGGCCACGCTTTTCGGTGCTGGCCTGGCCGGCGTGATCTACGCTTGGGGCAAGATCGATGTGTCGAAGTGGCAGACCGTCTTGGCTCTGCCGGCAAAATGGCTCGAACACAAGTGGTACTTCGACGAACTGTACGTTTGGCTGTTCGTGCGGCCGACCCTCTGGACCGCGACAGCGTTGCGTTGGTTCGATAAATCGACCCCCAGCAGCGATGCCACGGCAATTTCTTCCATGGCAAGTGCCGCGGTTGCTGGGGCGAGTGCCGCTTCTTCCATGGCAGGTGCCACCACTGCGGCAGCAGATGCCGGTTCGGCTGCGACGGACGCTTCTTCTAAGGCAGGGGCCGCGGCTACTTCCGCTTCCCATGCTGCTTCCGCCACACCGGATGAAATCGAGGCCGAACTGTCGTGGCGGTCGTTGCGTTCGTTGGATGGGCTGCTTACGGCCTTGGCTTGGGGCGTTTGGGCCTTCGCACGCCTGCTACCGGCCGTGCAGACCGGCCGACTGCGTACCTACGTCGTGGTCCTGATCTTGACCGTGGTGACTCTCTTCGCCATCCTAGCGATTCTCACAGGAAGTGCCCCAGCGGGCTGATGGCGCACGCTGAGCGGGTGTCCCAACGCGGAGCTATGTTGGCCATGATGGAAACCGATTTGCTCCTGATGAGCTTGGTCGTCTTTCTGCCGAGCTTGTTTGCCTTGGTGCTGCTGTGGATTCCGGGCAAAGCCGTCGAGACGATCCGTTGGTGGACGCTGACCGGCACGGTGGCCACGCTCGTGCTGAGCCTGTGCCTGCTGGTCGATTTCTACCGAATGCTCGACTCTCGGCTTGACGCTTCGGGTCGGCCGTTGCATGCGGTCAAAACCCGGCTCGACCAACGGGCCGACGCCGCGTTCTCCGCTATGGTTCGTCCCGTACCTGGTCCCCGTTTGGCCGATGATTGGGTCGCTCGGCTGATCTGGATCGAGCCGCTCGACATCTACTACGCTCTGGGCGTCGATGGGGTGAGCCTACCTTTGGTGCTGCTGACCAACTTGGTATCGGTGCTGGCCGTGCTTGCTAGTTGGTCGTCGATCGATCGGCAGGTGAAAGCCTACCACATCCTGTTGTTATTGCTGCAAACCGGGGTGGTGGGAGCCTTTTTCGCGTTGGATTTCTTCCTGTTTTATGTCTTCTACGAACTGATGCTGATACCCATGTATTTCCTTATCGGCATCTGGGGCGGCGAACGTCGGAAGCTGGCCGCCATCAAATTCGTGATCTACACCTTGCTCGGAAGCGTGCTGATCCTAATCGCCATGTTCGGGCTGTATTACACCGACGTCCGCGACTTTGTCGATCCGGCCTTGGTCGATGCCCGCGCGCAGCAAATTGCCCGAGAACAGAAGATTTCCGTGGCGGAAGCGCGCGAGCGGGTGACGGTTCACAGTTTCGATCTGGTGACCTTGGCCAAAGCGGGACGAGCCGCGGCCTTGAAGCTCTCCGGGCAAAGCGACCGAATTGTCGGCCCCAACCAAGCGAAGGCGGATCAGGTCGAATTGCTCGGCGACAGTGTCCAACGCGATCCCGAGGGAGTGAAACGCCGTTTGGAACAGCCATTTTTCAGTACGACGTTCCAGTACGCTTTGTTCGCGTTGTTGTTCCTCGGTTTCGCGATCAAGGTGCCGATCGTGCCGTTGCATCATTGGTTGCCCGATGCACACGTCGAAGCCCCGACGCCGATTTCGATGATTCTGGCCGGCATCCTGTTGAAGTTGGGCGGCTACGGGATCATTCGCTTGGCATTTCCGTTGTGCCCCTGGGCCGCGGAACAGTTGGCCTGGTATGTGGCCCTGATCGGCGTGATCGGCATTGTTT
>CALEEC010000038.1 GCA_937949245.1 uncultured Gemmataceae bacterium
GTCGTTGGATTGCTGAAGGGGCTGTGTTCGAGACGCACTGGGCTTTCCGTGCCCCGAAACGTCCACCGATCCCGCAACTACCTGCGGATCAGCCGCAACCCAAGCATCCGATCGATGCGTTCATCCGCGCCAAGTTGCCTAGCAAAAGTCTGAAGCCAGCACCGCAGGCGGATCGAGTGACGCTGCTACGTCGGCTGTATTTCGATCTGATTGGTCTGCCGCCGACACCGGAAGAAGTCGATGCGTTTGTTCACGATCCCTCCCCGGATGCCTACGAAAAGTGGGTCGAGCGTTTGCTGAACAATCCGCATTTCGGCGAGCGGATGGCGTTACCTTGGCTCGATGCCGCTCGCTATGCCGACAGCAATGGGTTTCAGCAAGACGGTGACACCTTTCAATGGGTCTGGCGGGATTGGGTCGTACGGGCGCTCAACAACAACATGCCGTTCGATCGCTTCACCATCGAGCAGTTGGCCGGTGATTTGCTCCCCAACGCCACGGTGGAGCAAAAGATCGCCACGGGCTTCAATCGCAATCACTTGGTCAATGGCGAAGGAGGAGCCATCCCCGAAGAACAGCGCTTCAACATCCTCTTCGACCGTGTGGATGTGACGGCCACCAATTGGCTGGGATTGACGATGGCCTGTGCGCAATGCCACGATCACAAATATGATCCGATCACGATGCGCGACTACTACGGCCTGCTGGCCGCGTTCAACCAAGTAAGCGAAAGCGGCGTCGCAGGGCGGCAGACGGCGTCGAAACGGGTATCTCCACCGTTCATTGAGGTGCCCTCGCCCGAGCATCTGGCCCAGATCGCGCAGTTGGAAAAACGGATCGCCGACAAACGCGCCCAGTTCCTGCGTGAACGCCAAGCCTGGGAAGCGACCGTCGCGGCGAACGAACAATTCCCCGACCCAGAGATCCGCGCTCTGGTGCGTTCGACCGATGCCAAGACCAAGGCCGAGCGTGACGCCAAGTTGCAAAAATATTTCGAGGAAAAGGTGCAGCCGAAACTCCTGCAGGAACTGAAAGCGGCCGAGAAGGAATTGAACAACTACCGCGGCGATGAAGTGCCCAAGGTGATGATCATGGCCGACGATCGGCCGCGTGAAACGCACATTCTCGACCGGGGCGAGTACCTTAAGAAGAAAGAGCCGGTCACTTTCTCGACACCAGCTTTTCTACCGCCTTTGCCCCGCGACGCGCCGAAGAATCGCTTGGGCTTGGCCCTGTGGCTGGTGTCGGCGGAAAATCCCTTAACAGCTCGTGTCGCGGTCAATCGGCTCTGGCAGACGTTTTTCGGCGCCGGTTTAGTTAAGACCAGTGAGGACTTCGGCGTACAAAGCGAAGTGCCGATCCATCAAGACTTGCTCGATTGGCTGGCGGTCGACTTCCGCGAATCGGGGTGGGACATCAAGGGATTGATTCGCAAAATTGTCACCAGCGAAACGTACAAACAATCGAGCAAGACTTCGGCTGAGTTGTTGCAAAAAGACCCCGAAAATCGCTACTACGCTCGGGGACCGCGGTTTCGCTTACCGGCGATGCTCTTGCGCGATTTGGCATTGAGTGCCAGCGGACTGCTCGATCGGCGAATCGGTGGCAAACCCGTGTATCCTTATCAACCGGAAGGCATCTGGGAGACTTTGGCCATCACCAAAGAACGCGATTTCACCTACCCGACCTCCAAAGGAAAAGATCTATATCGCCGAAGTCTGTACACCTTCTGGCGACGCACAGTGGGGCCGGCGAATATGTTCGATGCCAGTTCGCGGCAAACTTGCAAGGTGCGACCAAGTTTGACCAATACGCCGTTGCACGCACTGACCATGCTGAATGATCCCACTTGGGTGGAAGCCGCTCGTGTTTTGGCGGCCAACGCAATGACTGCCACCTCGGAAATGGAAGGACGGCTGGCGTATGCGTTTCGCCGGATCTTGGCTCGTCCGCCGCGACCACAAGAGGTATCGGTGCTAAAACGTATGTTGGAGCAACAGACGGCCCTCTTCCGTGCTGACCCCGAAGCGGCCAAGAAACTGACCTCGGTGGGCGAGTCTCCGCGAGCGACGCAACTCGACTCCGGCGAACATGCCGCGTGGACCTCGATTTGTTTGGCACTGTTCAATCTCGATGAAGCGATGACCCGCGAATGAGCCACCGCGAACGCAAGGAGCAAGCAGCGACGATGATCGTTCCACGATCAACTTCCGAGGAACTGCCTTCGGCAACGGAAGCGGTTCATTTGTTGCATAACGGCGATCACATGGATGCGGAAGAATTCCATCGCCGTTACTTGGCCATGCCGCAGGTGAATAAAGCGGAACTGATCGAAGGAGTGGTCTACATGCCGTCGCCCGTGTCGCACGAATCGCATGGCAAACCGCACGGTATGTTGATGGTGTTTTTGGGCGTTTATGCGGGATTTACTCCGGGGGTGACGTTCAGCGATAATGCCACGGTGCGACTTGATGCCTGCAATGAACTGCAACCCGATGGTTCGCTGATGATTCAGACCGATTGTGGAGGCCAAACGCGGATTGTGGACGGCTACATTGTCGGTGCGCCGGAATTGATCGTCGAAGTGGCGGCCTCGACGGTCAGCATCGACCGTCATGCCAAATGGCTAGCCTATCAACGCAACAGTGTACGCGAATATCTCCTGTGGCGAGTCGAAGACGTGCCTTGGACTGGTTCCGCTGGAACGAAGGTGCCTATGTCTCCTTGGCAATGTCAGCCGAGGGCGTGTACCGAAGCGACATTTTCCCAGGGTTGTGGTTGTCTGCGCCAGCCTTGCTTGAGGATGACATTCCGAAGTTATTGCATACCCTACAGCAAGGCTTGGCCAGTGCCGAGCATGCCGCTTTCGTCGCTCGCTTGCAGCAAGCACGAACCGCAGCGGCCAACCCGTCTACGGAGGTCGAACGATGAACGCGCCCATTTTGTTTGATGAGAAACCAGCGGCTGCGTCTTCGCGTTCCTCTCCATCGGCCATTCCCGCCTTGCACAACGGCGACCACATGGATGCGGAAGAATTCCATCGCCGTTACTTGGCCATGCCGCAGGTGAATAAAGCGGAA
>CALEEC010000039.1 GCA_937949245.1 uncultured Gemmataceae bacterium
TAACAGATTCAGATCGTTATCCAAATCGTCCTGACGAGCCAAGACGTAACGCATTTCCCGCGGGTCCAAGATTTGCCACTGGATGGCCACAGAATGCAGAGCCAGTTGCATCGCCGGCCACTCTTCGGCCGCGATTTCAGGAATGGGCGAATTGTGCGGAGCCGACAGCATCGCCGATGCCATGGCCAACTGCAGATAGCTAGGTAGAATATGGGTCACCATACAAAACATGAAGGCCGTCATACACGGAACCTCCTAGCGCGTTCGCATCCTTGGCCGAACGCCAAGCGACGGACGCGACCTCGATCGAATTGCTCGTGAAAATAGGTGTGACTTCTGTTCTCTTGCGAAAACAGATGACCCGCTGGATGCTTCGGGGGCAGAACGGAAAACCGGTGATGGTTGGCCTAGCTGTCCGACTATGTGAAGAATTTTCAGAAAAAGGAATTTTTTGACACTTCTCCACTAGACGCCCCACATCTGAAATCATATCAAATGCAGATGCTGCGCCAATTCCAATTTTTTCGCCCATTTTCTGGGGCATTTTTCGGACGCAAGGGCGTGCTGTTGCACCTTAACCCCCGAATTCCAAGAGGTTTACGGCAACGACTGATTGGTACGCGCAAAATGGATGAGGCAGCGACGGTGGCGAAGCACGCCACATTTTTGGGCAGATACTGCTGAATTCGCCAACACACCGCCCGGAAACGCAGCAATTTTCGCCCTATTTGCTCGCATCATGAAGATGGGTTGGGAGAGATACTGCCGGGGAAGGGAGGTTATCGAGGAACTTCGCACAATTTTTCGTCGCTAAGTGACTAAAAAAAGGCACTCGCCTTCGCCTAGATGGGCTAGGTGACTGTGGAAAGAATCGACGTGGTGATACGCGGAAATCCCGCCGAATGCAATATCGTCTTGAAATCCCCGGCGGGGATCTGGGAATTGACCGATTTCTTCATTAATCTGAAAGCATCGTTGGGCGTATTCCGATTCTTCTGCCAAGGCGAACTGCGATGACCTTTCCTGAACTCATCACCGAAGCTCAAGCCACGGAAGAACAATTCCTTCGGCAAATCTTTGTTCGCGATCAAATGGCTGAATGGTCCAAAGCACCGTTGCTGATGAATCATGCCGACGGCATCTTCTATTGGGACGTTCACGGTAAACGCTACTTTGATGCGTTGTCGGGCATCTACACCGTGGCAGTCGGGCACAACAACCGACGCGTCATCGAGGCCATTCGTCGGCAGTTGGACTCGCTGCATTTCTCACCACCGATGCATGGCACTAACCCGGTCGCGGTGCAGTTGGCCAATGTGCTGGCCCAACTTGCGCCGGGCGATCTGAACACTGTCAAGTTTCAATGCGGAGGTTCCGAAGTCACCGAAGCGGCAATCAAATTGGCACGCCAATACCATCGCTTGACGGGCAACCCTGGCAAATACAAGGTCATTAGCCGTTATCTTTCTTGGCATGGTTCCACCTTGGGGGCTCTGTCGGCATCGGGATTAAAGGGACGCAAAACGGTCAATGAGCCGATGGCTCCCGGCTTCATTCACGTCTTCCCGCCGACTTGCTATCGCTGCCCGTTTGGCAAAAGCTACCCAAGTTGCGAGATTACCTGTGCCACGCTCATCGGCGAGGTGATCGAGATGGAAGATCCGGCCACCGTGGCCGCGGTGATGGTCGAACCGATCGGCCACACTGGTGGAATCATCGATCCTCCCCCAGAGTATCTGCGGCTGTTGCGGCAAATCTGCGATCGCTACAACGTCTTGCTGATCTTCGACGAAATCATCACTGGGATGGGCCGAACCGGCCATTTATTCGCGGCCGACACCTTCGGCGTAGTTCCCGATGTCTTATGTACCGCCAAGGGACTCAGCGGTGGATATGCCCCCTTGTCGGCGATGATCTGTCGTAAGCCGATTGCCGATGCGTTTTGGGGACCGATTGAAACCAATCCCGGCTTCGTCGAAGGACACACATTTGAAGGCAATCCGGTTTCCTGCGCCGCCGGATTGGCCGTGCTGGAACAGATCGTAGAAAACGACCTGTGTGCCAACGCTCGCGAACAAGGTGCCCGGCTGCGGGCCGGCTTCCATCGCTTGGCCGACAAATACGGCATCATCGGCGACATTCGCGGCAAAGGCTTGCTACAGGGCATCGAGTTTGTTCGTGATCGACGTACCAAGGAGCGATTCAGCGAACCGATCGGCGTCAAGATCGGTCGGCGTGCCTTGGCCAACGGCTTGCTGTGCCGCTTCGATCCGCATTGGCTTGCATTTGGCCCAGCGTTGATCGTGACGGCCGAGCAACTGGAGGAAATGCTCGCCCTGTTGGATCGCAGTATCGGCGAAGTCCTTGCTTCGGTCGAAGCCGCCTGACACGATCGCGAACCCAGGGGAGTGGCCCCCCCTGACAACTCGCGTCGTCGGCTCCCGTTGGAATCACCCGACGACTGGCGTCGTTGGCTCCTAGGTTTAAAGCCGCGGGTGCCAGTCCGCGGGTGGTTGACAAACCCGACGACTGGTTGAAAAACCACTTGACGACTCGCTCGTCGGCTCCCTAGCGAGCTGTCGACGTCCCCGACAAAGGTGCTGACCACGGATACAGCGGGCGCTAGCCCGCGCCGCTCAAAAGGATAAGGAACGCAGCATGCGTATCGGCAACGGGTGCGGCTTCTGGGGGGACAATCTCGACGCACCGATCCGCTTGGCCCAGACAGGTCGGCTCGATGTGCTGACGTTGGAATATCTCGCCGAACTGACCATGTCCATCTTGGCGTTGCAAAAGCAACGTCAACCCGAGGCTGGCTACGCCACCGATTTTCTCGATGTGCTCGATCGGCTGGCTCCGATCTTGCATCAGCAACCGGGCTTGCGGATTGTCACCAATGCCGGGGGGATGAACGCGGCCGGCTGCGCCCGACAAGCCGCCCAGATCCTGGCACGTCACCAACTGTCGCAGCGACGCATCGCCATCGTGGAAGGGGATGATCTGATCCCTCAGTTGGATGCGCTGCTCGCGGCCGGCCATCCCCTGGCTCACCTGGATACCGGCCAACCTCTGGCCGAGATCCGCGAACGCGTCGTCAGTGCCAACGCCTACCTTGGCGCTAAGCCGATCGCCGACGCCCTGCAAGCGGGAGCATCCATCGTCCTGACTGGCCGAGTCGCGGACGCATCTTTGACTGTCGGCCCATTGATGCACCACTTCGCTTGGGCATGGGACGATTGGCATCGCTTGGCGTCGGCCACGGTCGCGGGGCATCTGCTGGAATGCGGTGCCCAAGCCACCGGCGGACTGTGGATGCACTGGACCGAAGCCGACAACCTCGCCGAGGTCGGCTATCCCATCGTCGAAGTCGAGGCCGACGGCAGCTTCGTCTTAACCAAACCGGAAGGCAGCGGCGGAGCGGTCAATTGCGAGACGGCCACCGAGCAATTGCTTTACGAAGTCGGTGATCCAGCGAATTACCTGACGCCCGACGTGGTCGCGGATTTTACCACGGTGCTATTGTCGCAGGTCGGCCGCGATCGGGTCGGTATCGGCGGCTGTCGCGGCAAACCCGCGACCGAGACGTACAAAGTATCGATCGCCTACCGCGATGGCTTCACCGCCGCGGGAACGTTAGTGATTTTCGGCCCCGATGCCGTCCACAAGGCGCGTCGCTGCGGTGAAATCCTCCTCGACCGTCTGCAATACAGCGGATGGACATTCGCCCAGCAGCATATCGAAATTTTGGGAGCCGGCGATTGCGTCCCTGGCGTGGTCGGCAGTCGGGGCGAGCCTGCCGAGGTGGTCTTACGCGTCGCGGTGCGTGATCCTCGACGAGCAGCCGTCGAGCGTTTCACCAAGGAATTTGCCCCGTTGGTGACCTCGGGGCCGCCCGGCGTGACGGGGTATACCACCGGTCGGCCGCAAGTCCGCGAGGTATTCGCTTATTGGCCGACCTTGGTGCCCAAAAACTGTGTTGATCCCGCCGTCCGCGTGACGCTGTTGTGAATCGTGGCTCAATCTCCATCGCTTCGCGGCAGGTCGGAACGCTGGCCGCGAGGTGAAGCGGGCCAGCTTGTTTGTCGCAAGGTGTATGCACCTCGCCGTTACGCCGATTCCGCGGAACAGTGCCTACGCCGATTCCGCGGAACAGAACCTCGGCCGGGGAGGCAGCGAGTCGGTATTGGAGTCCGACTCCGAGTCTGAGTCTGAGTCCGAGTCCGACGGAGCAGCGGAATCAGAAGTGGACCACGCATCGGAATAGTCCGCGGCCGCCCGCAGACGAGAATCCGAGCTTGCGTCAGAGTTTTGGCTAGGCTGCGGGGCCGTACCGGCAGTTTCGTTGTTGTGCCATGGCCGCGACGCCGGGACCGGACCGCCTTGCAACAGCAACGCGACCGAGGCCAAAATCGCTCCTCCCGCGACCAGTGTCGACAACGTCAGCGGTTCGTGCAACACCATCGCGCCCAGTAACACCGCCACAACCGGATTGACATAGGCATAAGTCGAAACCAACGTCGGATCGGCTACCCGCATCAGCCAAGCGAACGCCGTATACCCAATCAGCGAGCCGAAGACGATCAGATATAGCACGGCCAGC
>CALEEC010000040.1 GCA_937949245.1 uncultured Gemmataceae bacterium
GGGCGACTCCCCGCCCCAGAAGCGACACATGCGAATTTCTTCGCGTCCCGCATGGACAATCACCAAACGTCCCGGATCGATGATCAACGGCCAAAACTTATCCAACGAACCGATCCCCAGCGGATCGATCAAGAACAACGCACTTTCCGTGGCGATTTGCACGAGGCACAATTGCGGTTGATAACGGTCTTCGCCGATGAATTCGGTATCCAGTCCGATGCGTGGCGAACGCGCGATGGCTTCTAGGCATGCCGGAAGGTCGGCCGCTCTTTGAACGACAATCTCAGGCAATGCAAGCATGACCACCCCACCTTGGGGAACCTAATTGTCAAAAAGGAGAGGTTCACTATCGACAATTAACGCTTAGCGAGGGCGAGTTTTTCTATGTCAGTTTCCATGCTTTTCGTTGGCCCGCAGATGGACATGTAGACCGTTCTCCGGGCGTAACGTCACCGCAGGCCAGATGCGTACCGGACGATCCGCCTGCAATGCGAAGCGGAACCGTCGGCCAATCGTGGCCACAATCAGCGGTAACTCCATGAGCGCGAAGTGATTACCGATGCATGTGCGTGGTCCGCCGCCGAAGGGGAAGTAGGCATATTTGGGCAACCGCTTGATGAATCCGTCGTTCCAGCGTTCTGGACGGAAAGTTTCGGCGTCGGCGTAGAAGCGTTCATCGCGGTGGACGACCCAGGGACTCATTAGCAGCGTGGTTCCCTTGCGAATGGGGTGGCCGGCAATGATGCAGTCTGCGCAGGCTTCGCGACCAATCAGGTACGCTGGGGGGAAGAAACGCAAGGCTTCGTAGATCACATTCCGCGTGTAAGGCAAATGTTCGAGGTCGTCGGCTGTCACAGGACGATCGCCCAACACGCGACGCCATTCGTCCTGCAGTTGTTCTGCCACTTGCGGATGCTGTGCCAACAGATACCAGGTCCAGCACAAGGCATTGGCTGTCGTGCCGTGACCGGCGAGGAACAAAGTCATGACCTCGTCCCGCAATTGTTGTTCGCTCATGCCGCTGCCATCGACTTCGTCGCGAGCGTGCAGCAAGACGGACAGCAGATCGTCTCCCTGGGGACTATTCCTGCTACGACGTTCCGCGATCAGTTGGGTGATGATGCGTTCGATGTGTTGGATCGATCGACGCAGACGCACATTGCTGAGGGTCGGCAGCCACAACGGCAGGGGCAAGAAACGCCCAAAACGCGAATTGCTCTCTCGCAACGCCACGCGCAGACTGTGGAACACGCCGGCAGCATCCGCAGACGGGTCGGTGTCGAACAAGGTCTTGCAGGCGATGGCTAAGGTCAAATGCGACATCTCCGCGTGCAATTCGCGTGCTTGGCCGTCTTGCCAAGCGGCGATGTGACGTTCGGCGAATTCGACCATTGTCGCTGCGTAACGAGCGACTCGCCGGGGGACAAACAGCGGTTGCATCAATTTCCGCTGCTGTGTCCATCGCTCCCCCTCGGCCGTCAGCAAGCCTTCTCCCAGGATCGGACGGAAGAAACGCAAGGCGTAATGTTTCCGCATCCATCGGCTTTGGCGAACCAATACTTCCTCGATGGCGTCGGGATGGCTAAGCAAAACGATTCTTTTCGGGCCGAGGCGAAAGTAGGCGAAATCGCCTTGTTCGCGGGCGCAGCGCGTCAAGAAGCCGAGTCGATCGCGATTGAACTCGGCCAGGTGTCCCCAAAACCAGTGCCCCCGTGGGACGCGTTGCAGTGTGGGCATCGCCGCGACTTGCTCTCGGATCGGAAACATCGTGCAATATCTGGTATTCAGTATAGGGCTTTCGGAGAAGATCGGCCAAAGGTTATTGCCAACGCAGTCTGCAAACGGGCGTAGAACTTCGTTCATCCACTTGAGCCTATAGAATTCTTGGAATAACTCGGTATAATCATTTCGGAATCATTTTGCACCGGGAGACTATTGCTATGTTCGGCCGGCACAGTTGGGGGCGACGCCTAGGATTTACGCTGATCGAATTACTCGTGGTCATCGCCATCATTGCGGTACTGATCGGCCTGCTGCTGCCCGCGGTGCAGAAGGTGCGGGAAGCGGCGCAACGCCTCCGTTGTCAGAACAATCTCAAGCAGATCGGCTTGGCCATTCACAATTTTGCCGATGTCAACAACGGCCGATTTCCCGAATCGAGCCACACGGTAGGGGTGGACATTCACAAAGCGTGGGTGTACACCTTGGCCCCTTATCTGGAGAACGTGGACCAAATCCGCATTTGCCCTGCCGACCCGAAAGCCCAAGAACGCCTCGCGGCCAAATCGACCAGTTATGTCATGAACGAATACATCGTGGTTCCTGGTCCAGATTCGGTCCTCAACTTGTACCAAATGCGTGCGACGTCGCGAAGCATCATCGTGTTCACGATCTCCGACCAAAAAGGCGTCTCGGCATACAACGATCATACGCATTCGTATGGCTGGTTTTTGGTTCCCGCCTTGGCCTGGACGCGGATTTGCCAGGACATTCAACCGGATCGCTTTGGGGGATCGCCTACGTCGACCAATCGGGCAGCGGGGACGGCCAACTATCTGTATGCGGATGGCCATGTGGAATCGATCCCCGGTCAGCAGATCAAACAATGGGCCGACACCGGCTTCAATTTTGCCAAACCCGCAGAGTAAACCACGCAATGCGGCTGCAACTGCAGAATCCACCACGCTGATGGTGCCAAGCCACGAAGTGGGATGACACAATGAGGCGAAGCCAGGGGGCTACAACGCGATTTTGCCAGATCCCTAGAATAGACAACACCATTTTGCCAGCTCACGGGGTAAGACAACGCGAAAAGCTCGATGGTTCTCCGAAAATTCTGCTGAAATTCTCCAAGTTCCCGAAAAATCGAGCTTTCTCCTCTTGTCGATTGTCACTCAGTGGGCTTAAATGATTTCTATGGGGTAATACGATATTTCATGCAGAGCTAACCAGATTCACTCATGCTCTTTGGGCCGAGGTCACGATGTCGCACTCTGTCGCATGTGGTAGTCATCGTCCATTGTCCCCCGAACGACTGCGGTTGCTCGTCTTGGAAGATCGCACCACCCCGACGTTTTTCAATCCGGTCTACAACACGGAACACGTCGATTTACGTTTCGACTATGTCGGTGGGTCATGGGCGTTGCAGTCATACAACGGCGATACGAACGCTCTTTCGCCTGCGGGTAAGGCGCTGCATTACGCTGCCCCGGCCGCCAAGGTGATTCGCCCCAGCGATGCTAAATGGAACTTTCTCGGCGTATCTGCAGGGGCACCCGTGTATGTCCTACCGCAGACGCAGAATCCAGCACTGCTGTATTTGGGAGCCTCCGCTGAGGGAACTGCTCCGTCATCACTGAAAGCCTGGTTGCCCAGCGATCCGCGGGTCAGTGCCACGACCGAATGGATTCGGGTTGATGTGGTCGGCTTTCGTGGACCGGGGCAGATGTCGGTTTACGATGTCGATTCCGGAGGCAATCCGCGGGTGTGGATAGCCACAGCTGACGGCTTGTCAGTCCAAGATCTGCTGTTCGTACCTGCGGGGGGACACCTGCATTTCAACTGGGCGTTCACCGCACGCGGGGTCTATGAGTTGGACGTGCACGCGACGGCATACCTCGGCCCTGGCCAGACCAACCCAACCACCAGCGGCGTTGCGACCTACTTCTTCTCAGTCGATCCTCCTCCTCCCTCGCAAACCCTCCCGGCGACGCAGACGACGTTCCTCAACACGCCGATGGCATTCTCGGCCGCGAACAACAATGCTATCACCGTCAGTGCTATCACGACAAGCCCCGCTCCGTTGCAAGTTCGGCTCGATGCCTTGGGCGGGGTACTCTATCTGGGCGAAAACACCAGTGGAGTCCACATTAAAGCCGGTGCCGAAGGGAGCAATAGCCTCACCATCGAAGGTAAAGATCATCAGATCAACACGGCCTTGAACGGGTTGGTCTTCAAGCCGGATCCGGGATTCAGTGGAACGGCTCGACTGACCGTGACGACGGACGATCAAGGAGCCTACAAACCAGCTCCGAACAATGTCCAATCGGTGGTCGGCGAAGTGACGATTAATGTCAACGGCATCGCTCCGCCGGGGTTCGTGCCTCCGGGGGTGCGTCCATTGCCGACCGATCCTCCCGGCGACGGGGGTAGCAACGGGGGAGGCATCGGCGGGGGGGGAATGCCTCCCGGTGGAGGAGGAACCGGCGGAATGCCCTTGCCTCCGCCTCCCAGCAACGCACCGATTTTGCTGAATACCTCCCGCATCGTGGTGCTGGCCAACGATGCCGGTGCCGAGCCGCGGGTGCGTGTCTTCGATGCGCAGACGGGGGCCGAGTATTACAACTTCCTGGCTTACGAACGGACCTTCCGCGGCGGCGTGCAAGTCGCGGTCGGTGATGTCAACGGCGATGGCATCCCCGACATCGTGACCGCGGCCGGCAACGGGGGCGGACCTTTGGTCAAAATCTTCGATGGCAAGACGGGAACCCTGCTGCGCGCGTTTTTCGCTTACAATCCGAGTTTTCGCGGTGGGGTCCAAGTCGCCTTGGGCGATGTCAATCGCGACGAAGTCCCCGATCTGGTCGTCGGAACTGGTAGCGGCGGGGGACCGCATGTTCGGTTGTTCGATGGGCGCACTGGGGCCGATCTGGGATCGTTCTTCGCCTTCGATCCGGCTTTCCGTGGCGGGGTGAATGTCGCTTTGGGAGATCTCGACGGTGACGGCTATGCTGACGTGATTGCCGGGGCAGGAGTCGGCGGAGGACCGCATGTGCGGGTCTTCAGCGGTCGCAACGGCCAACTGATTGGCAATTTCTTGGCGTATGATCCGAACTTCCGCGGTGGGGTTCACGTTGCGGTGGGCGATGTCCATGCGGATGGCAAGCTCGATCTGATCACCGGCGCTGGTCCCGGTGGTGGACCTCATGTACGCATCTTTGCCCACGGAACCTTGGCTCCGCTGACCAGTTTCTTCGCGTTCACTCCCGAAGACAACGTTGGCAAAGCCGCGATGGATGTAGCGTGGTACACGGGGGTCCGCGTGGCTGCGGTCGATCGCCTTGGCACGGGCCGAGCCTCGGTGCTGACCGCGAAAGCCTCCGGCAAATCCTCCCTGATCGGTTTCTACAATGTGCTAACGGGAATGGAAGAACGCAGCTTCGGTAGCTTGGCCGAGGATACGCTTGTCGGCGTTTACGTCGGCGGTTCGTGGTAGTTCATGGAATTACCGATCGTCGAAGGCTCGACGATCGGATTTTTCAGCAAGGAAATCGTTATATTTTGTAGGATGAGATGCTTACAGCGTTTTCCTTGATCTTCTCCCAGAATTCGAGATTCGCATCATGATGACTCGCACGCTTAGTTTTCGCAACCTCGATCTGTTGTCGTTGGAACAACGTCTGACTCCTCACAGCGACGGAGGCATTGCCGGGGTGTTGTCGCAAGGACACTACGACGTCTTCGAGGTCCACTACGACAACGGACAATTAGAGATCAAGATTCACGATCATAGTTCCGGCAAAGATTTTTCGCCCTCGGGAGCGGTGCTGTTTGCCAAACCCGAGTCGAAACAAAGTCGGCCGACTAGTACCGCGTTCGACTTCATCGGTGTTGCTGCAGGGCAGCCGGTGTGGATTCTGCCGCAAACCCAGAATCCTAATCTGCTGTATGCAGGAATTGCGTCAGAGACCATCCAAGCAGGTACTTTCGCTGTTTGGGACACCAAAGACGCACGATTGACGTCCTCAGTGGGCGAATACATTCGCATTGAGTTAGTCGAAGTCGATGGCCCCGGCGCGTTCTCGCTGTGGAGCAACGATTCGTTCGGCACGCCAACCGCTTGGTTTGCCAGTGCCGATGGCATCGATGCGAAAGACGTGGTGTACACGGAGGTGGGTTCGCACGATCACTACAATTGGGGCTTCACCGCAGCGGGAACTTACAAGATCCAAGTGCGGGCCACGACCTTTTCGGCAGCTGATCCCAGTCAAGCTATCACGAGCGAGATTGTCGAATATCGCTTTGATGTCGATGAACTTGGGCCGAACCTCCCGGAACCGACTCCAGTGATTCCTCCTTTCATCGTCGTGGGGGCTGATGCCGGAGGTGGGCCGAACGTGAGGGTGTTCCATCGCGAAACCGGCCAACTGCTGTCGAGTTTCTTTGCTTATGAAACCACTTTCACCGGGGGCGTCTTAGTTGCTCAGGGCGACCTCGATGGCGATGGCGTGATGGAAATCGTCACAGTGCCCGGCAACGGTGGTGGGCCGTTGGTCAAAGTCTTCGACATGATGGGCAACCTGAAAAACGCGTTTTTGGCTCTCGATGCCAAGTTCCGCGGCGGATTGACTGTCGCGACTGGCGATATCGATGGTGACGGCAAAGCGGAAATCCTGATCGGTACGGGCAACGGCGGTGGACCGATCATTCAGGTGCTCACGGGGCAAGGGAAAAACCTGTTCGGCTTCTTCGCTTACGATGTGAACTTCCGCGGGGGCGTCAACGTCGCGGCTGGCGATCTCGACGGTGATGGCAAAGCGGAGATCGTCACCGGGGCCGGCATCGGCGGAGGACCGCACGTCCGGGTCTTCGATGCCGCGACCAAAGCCGAGTTGCGTAGTTTCTTCCCGTATGATTCCGGCTTCCGCAACGGCGTGTTCGTCGCGACCGGCGATGTCAATGGCGATGGCATCGCGGATATCATCACCGGAGCCGGCGTTGGAGGCGGGCCGCACGTTCGGGCTTTCGATTTCAAGTTCAAGATTGAGGTCGCCTTGGCCGATTTCTTCGCCTACGATAGTAATGCTCGCGGCGGCGTCCGTGTCGCGGGCTTACCGGTCATGCACGACGACCATCAGGGCCATGACCACAATCATGACGATGACCATCATCATCATGGGCACATCATCACCTCGTCTGGTCCGGGCGATGCCGTGCTGGTGAAGATCTTCAAGACGGAGTCTGGGCAAGCCACCGAGGAGAAGGCGTTTGCCGCCTTTGAGCCGCCGTTCCTTGGCGGTGCTTGGGTGGGGTAAAGTTGTGTTCGTTGATGTAGACGGTGCTGTTGACCCCGCCCATTTGCGTGGGCGGCTCTCAAGCAAGAACCGACGATGCGAGTCGTCGGGGTTGCGGCACAAAAGAGCCGACGATGCGAGTCGTCGGGGTTGCATTGAAACCCGCCCACTTGCGTGGGCGGCTCTTGAGCGGTTTTCATTGTGGAAGACTCTGCATTCCTGGCAGCACAGCAAACTCGAAACTGCTCAAGCCATTCCTGCATCATCCGGCTGGATCGGTGGTTCAAGAACCGCTTCAGTCTGCTTCATTCCCGCGAAACAATGGTGGAAGGTCCGGTAGACCTACCTGCCTACCGGACGTGAAGCGAAGCACGAAGTACAGTCGACTACTTCTTCTTGGCATTCTCTTCTAGCACCGCTTGAGCTGCCGCTAAGCGAGCGACCGCCACCCGGAACGGGGAACAACTGACGTAATCCAGGCCAATGCGATGACAGAACTTCACGCTGGCCGGATCTCCCCCGTGTTCGCCACAGATACCAATCTTCAGGTTCGCACGGGTGCTGCGTCCTTTCTCAACGCCGATCTTCATCAAGGCACCGACGCCCTCTTGGTCGAGCGTCTCAAACGGATCGTTGGCGATAATGTCGGCTCGTTTTGGATCGGTGTACGCCGAGATAAACGGCCCGTAATCGTCGCGGCTCATGCCTAGGGTCGTCTGGGTCAGGTCGTTGGTGCCGAAGCTGAAGAATTCGGCCGACTCGGCGATCTGATCCGCGACTACGGTCGCTCGCGGAATCTCGATCATCGTGCCGACCAAATACTTCACCCGTACCCCTTGTTCAGCGAAGACCTTCTCGGCTACCTCGCGGACGATCTTCTCTTGGTGCTGGAGTTCTTTCTTGAAGCCGACAAGAGGAATCATCACCTCCGGCTCGACCTCGATGCCTTCCTTCTTGACAATGCAGGCGGCCTCGAAGATGGCACGCGCTTGCATGGCCGTGATTTCGGGGTAGACGATCCCCAAACGACAACCACGGTGCCCCAGCATGGGGTTGGCTTCGTGCAACTCTTCCACACGGCGTTTGATGGCCTCCAGGCTCTTGCCCAGCACCTTGGCCATTTCGGCTTGGCCCGCTTCTTCTTGTGGCAAAAATTCATGCAACGGCGGATCGAGCAAGCGGATGGTGACCGGCAAGCCTTTCATCACGCGGAACAGTCCGGCGAAGTCGTCTCGCTGGTAGGGGAGCATCTTGGCCAGGGCCGCTTCCCGCTCTGCGGTCGTGGTGGCCATGATCATTTCCCGCATTTCGGTGATGTGGTCGAAGAACATGTGCTCGGTGCGACACAAGCCGATTCCCTCGGCACCGAAGGCCAACGCCTCGGCCGCTTGGTTCGGCAGGTCGGCATTGGTGCGGACCCGCAATTTGCGGTGCTTCTCTGCCCAGTCCATCACCCGTTTGAAACGCGAGTAAACTTCCGACTTTTCCGGGGCGAGGTCTTTCTTGATGAGCACTTGCACGACTTCGCTCGGATGCGGTTCGATATGGCCGCTGAACACTTCGCCGGTGAAGCCGTCGATCGAGATGTCGTCCCCCTCTTTGATGACTTTCGTCCCGACGCGAACCACCCCGGCGGCATAGTCGATTTCCAGTTCCCCCGCACCGACGATGCAGACTTTCCCCATCTGCCGACTGACCAAAGCCGCGTGCGACGACACCCCACCGACTGCCGTCAAGATGCCGTTGGCCGCCTTCATCCCCCGAATGTCTTCCGGGGTGGTTTCCTTGCGCACCAAAATCAGTTGCACCTTCGGATCGGCTTGTTTCCATTCCTCGGCTCGGCGGGGATTGAGCACCACTTTCCCCGTCGCTGCCCCTGGACCCGCGGGAATGCCCTTGGTCAGCAACTTGCCTTCCTTGGTGGCCGCTTTCTTGGCATCGGGAGCGAATAGCGGTTGCAGCAATTGATTCAAGTCTCCCGGCGGAATGTAGCGAGCCGAGATCGCCTCATCGGGAGAAATCAGACCTTCATCGACCAGGTCCACCGCGACGCGAACGGCCGCGAATCCCGTTCGCTTAGCGTTGCGGGTTTGCAGCATGTAGAGGTGATTGCGTTGAATGGTGAACTCGATGTCTTGCATGTTGCGGTAGTGCTTTTCGAGTTTCCGGCACACCTCGACGAGTTCTTTGTAAGCCTGGGGCATATCGATAGCCAAGGTCTCTTCGATGCGTTTGGTCGGTCGCGAACCATTGACCACGTCTTCCCCTTGGGCGTTGATCAGATAATCGCCATTGACTCCAGGGAAACCCAACGACCCGTCCCGGGTCAAAGCGACCCCTGTGGCGCAATCGTCGCCGAGGTTGCCGAACACCATCGCCATGACGTTGCAAGCGGTGCCCCACTCGTCGGGAATGCCGTATTGCCGACGATAGACCGTGGCGCGGTCGTTCATCCAACTGCCGAAGACGGCCGCGATCGCTCCCCAGATTTGATCCAGGGGTTCCATCGGGAATTCTTTGTTGGTGTATTTCTTGATGGCCGCCTTGTATTGCTCGCACAGCTTTTTCAGATCATCCGCGTCGAGTTCATTGTCGAGCTTGACGCCCTTTTTCTCCTTCATGTGGTGCAGGGCGGACTCGAACGGATCATCTTCATGACCTTTCAACCCCATCACCACGTTGCCGTACATGTGCATCAGTCGGCGATAGCTATCGTAGGCGAATTTCTCGCTCCCCGACTGCTTGGCCAAGGCGATCACGGTGGTATCGTTCAGGCCGATGTTCAACACTGTGTCCATCATCCCCGGCATGGATTCTCGCGAACCGGAGCGGCAAGCCAACAGCAGTGGATTGGTGGCATCGCCAAATTTGGCTCCCATGACCCGTTCGACATGGGCCAGCGCTTCGTTGACTTGGTCATGCAGTTCTGGCGGATATTTCTTGCCGTTTTTGTAAAAGTAGGTGCAAACTTCGGTCGATAGGGTGAAGCCGGCGGGCACGGGCAGACCGATCTTACACATCTCCGCGAGGTTTGCGCCCTTGCCACCGAGCAGATCTCGCATCGAGGCGTCCCCATCGACTTGATCTTGGCCAAAGTAGTAAACGTATTTTTTCATGATGGATCCGAGAGGCTACCAGTCAGCGCCCAGCGGTCGACAATTGCCAGATCCGAATCACACGGTGCGACCGGATGGTGCAAAGGCGCTAGAATCGTCGGCTAATTTATGGTTGAATCGCGGCAATGTCCAATCCCCTCAGCGGCTAGCGACGGCATTGCCGGGATTTCCCGCGATACCGGTTCTACCGATTCAAGCTCCTCCCTCATTTCAACCGATCTTTCCCCTACGAGCTAAGTCAGATTCTGGGACTGGTCGAGCGTTGCGATGGTTGGAATCGGCTCACTCCATCTAAAACTGCATGGCCAATATCGCCACGCCAGGGCAAGCCGATGGCGGGGGGGTAGAGGATGATCGGCTGCGCCGGGGCAAGACGATGGCGTGGGTGGATGGTAACGGGCTGCGTCCTGATCGTTTCGCTGACCTCCGGTTGTGGAGTCACCAAGACCCTAATCGACAACACGAAACGCGACGCGAAGAATCCCTCCGTCGTCGAGCCTTACGTTCCCGAGACATATGTACTCACCTGTCCCGACCAAGTCGCGATTCGGGTCCGCGGTCGACCCGACTGCACTGCGACGGTGACGGTCGATGCCGAAGGCAAGATTACGCTGGGACCATTCGGCCCGATCCGCGTCGAAGGAATGTCGGCAGAGACGTTAGCCGAAATCATCGCGCGTATCGCGAATGTAGATGAAACCGATGTTCACGTCCAAATCGTTGGGTATCAGAGCCGCAAAATCTACCTGTTTGGGCCAGTCAACGGGGTGCCTCGGGCGGTGGATTATCGCGGTCCCGAGACAGTCACGGAATTGTTGCAGCGTACCGGCGGTCTGCGGCCTGGAGCTGCCATCGACGAAATCCACATTGTGCGTCCGGGGATTGCTTCGGGCTTCAAACCTCAGATCTTTCACATCCAAATCGATGCGAAGGGCGAACCACAGAATCCAGCCGAACAACTGCATCTGCAACCGTATGACGAAGTCTACATCGGTGAAACTCGTCGGTCGATGCTGACCAAAGCAATTCATCCACTGCTCAAGCCATTTTGGAAGGCCATCAACGGTTTGCTACCGCGACAAAGGCCAGTCGTCGCTTCCGCTCAACATGGAGGTTAACAAGTCGCCGCAGTCGTTTCGGTTTGAGGAAGCGACCAAGGCAAATAATCCCTTGCGTTCGAAAGGGAACGGAAACGGTAGCCGAAGTAGTCGTCATACAACGGGAGACGGACGCGGTTGCCTTCGGACTATCCGTTCTCAAGCGAAAACGCCAGCCGAGCAGAGCCTGGCACGCCGGGCGGGGCAAGGCTGGGACCACAACCGGCGTGACTCCTTGCTCAACTCGCGGGCATCGTCGAAAAGCCAGGAATCGGTTGCATGCGTCCGCCCAAGTTGAAGACGTAGATCGGCCAATTCGACGAGGTACACCACTGACGGAACTGCAGCCAGATCGATTCATTCACGATCTGTTCGATGGTCTTGTTCGGTCGGCCGAGGTTGCTGGCAGAAAAACGAGTATCTTTGAGAAACGTCTTGTGGCTGTAAATCTGCCGACCTTGGGAATCGGTGATCGTGATAGAAGCATCGATATCCTTCAGAACGACACGATCGTTCCCCGGTGAGGGAGGCGGATTCAACGCACCTGCCGGGAAACCGATGCGGGGCGGGCTATCGACACGCTCCAACACCACATCGGACTCTTTCTCTTGTCCCGAAATAACCATGCGGAGGGAGGCATTGTTGGCCACCGTAAAGCCTTCTTGAGCAAGGCGATTGGTCAGGTCCGACAGAATCTGCGACCGCAAGACATTCGCATCGGCAACCGACGGTGCGATTTGCAAGTCGATGGCCAGCGACATCCCCGGTTTCAGCACCACCTGGGCTGGATCGTGTTGGTCGATCATGGCTAAGACGGATGCCGTCGCCGTGTCCGGTAATCGAACGCCTTGCAGTGTCGGTTGGCCAACCGTCTTCATCTGCCATAGTCTGCCATCCAGACTATGACGGAACCCACCTAAGGGATTGATATAGGTCCACACGACCATTTTCTGCTTCAGATCGATCAACCGCGAGTGATCGGCCAGGAGGTAGCGGTCGTTACAAAAGATCAGCGCGCCGTTGGAGATGCTCGGCGTAGGGAACATCGTGGTCACTTTCCCATCTTCCAGGTTGCCCACAGCCGTGACAGGGCGCGTGTTCGCTTGACCACTGATGGCGAACCGCTTGCCATTGGGGCTGAACGCGAAGGCGCTAACTTTGCCGTTGCCGTACATGCCGGTTACGGTCGTGACGCCGATCGCACCGCGACTTTCGCCGGTCATCGGGTCGAGCAAATCCCAACGGGTGCCGAGGAAGACCGCTAAAATCTTCCGATTCGGGCTGAACGTCGGCACCAAGCAGGCCGTCTGCATTTGATACAGGGCTTTGGCCTCGGCGATGGACCACAGCGTGAGTTTGCCGTTTTTGTCTAACGTCAGTAGGCGTTGGTCATCGATGAAGCCAAGCCATTCCAACTTCGCCTTGGGATCTTCGGCAGGGATGAAACCAACCAGGTGTTTCCCATCGTTGGCAGACCAAACATCGATGCGTTGGGGAGCATTGGGATCGGTGCAGACAAAGAGTTTGCCGGAGGGACTCAAGTCGGCAACGACGCGGAGCGATTCGGCACCCCCACGAACTGGATAGGCTAAATCATTGACATAAGCGAGCCGACCATCGCTCCATTGGTACACCTCCAAGCGAAACGTCCGCCGCTGGGCGGATTTGCTCTCGCCGATACGCAAAGCGGCCAACCGCGGATCGGGAGGACAAGACAAGGCCACGGCATTGACCGGATCATTGGTTTGGAGCAGAAACGGAGTGAGTCTCAATGGTTCGGCAGGATCGGGCTTAACGCTCCAACGCGGGTTGCCGTCGACGACAATGGTTTTCACAGCTGAGCGATCGACTGCTTTCGCTGCCGGCAAGTTCGCTACTGGTGGGGTCGTCGGGGACGTTACAACGGTTTCGAGCCGTTGGCGATCGATGTCGCGCAAAGTCAGGGTGTAGTTCAAGCCCGTGCCTTGCACGACTTCCAACATTTGCCAATTCGGCAGCATCCGTGGAGGCGTATCTCCCAATCCGGTCATGCGTTGGCTCAACCGGGGAATCGACAACAGCGTGGCACCATCGCGTGGGTCGATGATTGTCGTGCCACGCACCAGCAGAGCCTTGCTATCGGGGGTAAACTGCAAAGCAAGTTCTTGGTGCCGATAGAACTGATTCTTCAGCAATGGGGTGATGTCCCCCGTGCCGATGACCTTTTGCGTCTTGAGATCCCAGGTGGTGACCTGAAATGCATCGCTCAGCAATTGCGAAGCAAAGATGCCGGCTAAGTACCGTCCATCGGGGGAAAACGCCAATTGCAGCGTCTCCATTCCTAAGTGGAAGGCCCGTTCGGACTCCGGGAGTTGCGGGCAGGGCAGAACGCCGATCAAATCGCCGTTCAGACAGGAATAGAAATACAACAAATCTCGTCCATGCGTGACCAAAAACTGCCGGGATGGATGGAGTGCCACCTTGAGAAAAGGTGTATGTTTCGTAAACTCCCAAGCCACGGCAAACTTGCTCTCACCATTGCTAAGCGAAACGGCGTGAAATGTCAGTTGAGCACCTTGGCGACGGACATAAACGACGTTGTTCTCCGCCCCGAAATCGAAAAATTGGATGGAGTTCCACGGAGTATTCGGAATTTCGAGGTCGGCCGACATCTTGTCCAACGACCACACTTCCAGATTGCTTCGACCCTGCAACAACAACCGTTTGCCATCGGGATGCAGGACCATGTTCCTCCAAGTCCCTTGGGTTTGCGGTTGGATTTTCAGCACCGTCGGTTTGCCTTTGGTCACGTCCCACAATGCGAGAGGTTGCCGAAGGTTGCCCGGTCGCCCTAGCAAGACATACGGGCTGGGCGTCGTGGGGAAGGTGACCGTCTCGTTGAATAACGTCAGGGTGGCTTTGAGTTTCTCCGGCAGTTCCACTTTGGGCACTTCCGGGAGAGGGACTTTCCATGCCGTCGAACCAAACTGAGCCAGTTCCTGCGATTCGATTTTTCGGCTAGCACCAGGGGCTTCTCGACCGAACGGATGTTCAGGAATGGGCGGAACATCCGGCAAATTCGTCGGTAGCAGTTCGGTTACGGGAACCGTGGGATTTCCTCCGGGAGGACGCAGCGGTGGGTTGCCTCCGATACCGACCGGATTGCCGGTTTGGGGATTTTTGGGTGGAATGTCGGGGAAAACGGAAGCATCACTCGGCGGCTGCGTCGCGGAAGATGTGCCGCTCTCGGGGCGTTTCAGCGAAGATTCCGCAGTATTGGCTGGAGCGACCGCCGAATCGCGTTTTTTACCATCGCCCATCAAAGCAAAAATCAAACCAGCGACGATCAATAGCCCCCCCACGCCAATGCCAGCATAAATCAAGGTGGTGTTGCCGTCGGCTGTGCGATCGTCTCCATCGTCGTCCCGCAACCGACGTCGCCGCGGAGGGAGATCCCTCGCGTCGGTTGCAGTGGCAGTGGTGGCACCACGCGACGATCGCAAGGCTCGTTCTTCCTCTTGCTCAGGCACCAACACGATAGCTTGGCAGGAACGACAACGAATTTTGCGTCCGCGGACTGCTTCGGAGAAAGTCACCTGCTCACCGCATTCGGGGCAAGGCATGTACATGGGCATGGGCAAGATTCCTAGCGAATTGCTGAGGTGCAGAGAGAGGAGGTGCGGATGGGCACCTCGTCGCTTATATCCGCCATGTATCATTAGAGCATCTAGCCTACCATGATGGTAGGCCAGATCGACGTCGGCAGAAATATTCACAGGGGAAATTGCCCCGAGTTTCATTCTCCCTCCCGAATTCATCAGGCAATCGCTTGGAGTTGTCGTAGCAGAGCCGGAATTCAGGGGGAGAGCAGGGGGATTGCCTCCATCGCGCTAATCGGTCTTCATTCAAATGCGATCGAGAGAATCCATCCAGCGGGCGAGTTTGCGGAGCAACTCCACATCGGCATTGAGATACTCTTTGCCCATGTTCGGCGAAACTTCCAGAATCACCGGATGTTTCTTTTCGCTGAGTTGCTTTTGGCTTTCCGCAATGTCTTTGGCGATCGGATCTTTCTGGCCAGCAACGACAAAGAACGAGACGCGCTGCGTGGGAATCGTTTCTTTGGGGTTGTTGGCCAAAATGGCACCGACCGTGGCCACTCCGCGAATGGTCTCCCGAGCATTGAACCCCATGTAAAAGGCGAGCTGACCGCCGATTCCCATACCGTGGACGATGATGCGTTGCTGATCCACCGTGTAGGTGTCCATCACTTCCTTCAGATCTTGCAGCACCAGTTCCGTTTCGCTGGCGGCCCAACCGTCGTTGCTTTGCGCTTTGGGGCCGAGCAGGATGAAGTGATGATCCTCACAAAAATCGGCCCACAGATCCACCATATCGTTGAAATCGCGTCCGCCACGACCTGCCGGATGCAACCAGATGATCACCCCATAAGAGATGTTGGGGTCGTAATTTTCGGGGACAAACAGGGAATATTCGCGGCGTAACGCGGGATTGGTCTTTTTCAGCACCCCGGTTTCTACCTCTTGCATCGGCGCTTTGGGATCTTCCTTCTTCGGTTCGGGCTTGGCCTCTTCTCTGTCTTTAGGCTTCGGCCCAATCGGCTTCGGTTTTTCTAGAGCTTTCTTGGCAGTTGAGTTGGCAGGCAGACGATCCGGTACATCGTCCGGCATGGGAGCCAATCGGAGTTTCACCACATCAACAGCGCCGCCGGCTTTGCGTTTGACTTGCAGTTGAATTTCTATGCCGGCTTGCAGACGAGCCATTAGAGCCAGCAATTGATCGCGACCGCTGAATTGTTGGAAAAACGTTGGGTTCGCCATCGGTAGTTTAGGCATTGGCTTGGGCGCTGGCCGGGCTGTGACCGGGGCGATGCCGAGAATCCGGTCGCCGACTTTCAATCCCGCCTGATCCGCGGGGCTTTTCGGATACACATAGCGAATTTCCACCCCCGGTTCGGGGTCATCGCGCATCGGCAGAATGCCCAGGAAGGGAAAGGCATACGCCGTGGTTTGTCCGGTCAGAACGATGTTGGCCTTTTCGATTTCCTCTTTGCCACGGAGAATTTTCACCGAAATGACCGTATTCTCATACATGGGCCGCAGAATGTGCAGCACTTGGGCCATATTCACCACGGGTTGGCCGTTGATGGCCAGGATCTTGTCTCCAGGGCGAATATCCGCTTTCGCGGCCGGTGAGTCGGGGGTCACCGTGCCAATGATCGGCTCCGCGCCGTACATGTCGGCACTTTGGGGAACCACACCGAGGATGCCCGGTTTGAGATCTTTCCCTTCCTTCAATTTCGGCAGGACCGCGAGAATGTCCTCGAAAGGAATGGCGAAGCCAATTCCCGAATCATACCACTCCACTCCGGCGGTTTCATCTTGCCCTTGGGGAGAAGCCGGCACCAGAATGCCTTGGATGCGGCCATCGATCGAGATGATCGGACCTCCATAATTGACAGGAGAAACTTTGGCATCGGTCTGAATAGCTTTGCCCCAGATGCGGTTGACCGCGCTGATGATACCGATCGAGATCGACGGCGGATGATTCACATTCGGATCAATGGTTCTGCCTAGAGAAATCGACCACTGCCCCACTTGGATGTCCTTGCGTGGCACCGCCTGCGGGACGGGCAGTCCATCGACATCGGCCAATTTCAGCAAGGTGATCATCCGGGTCAAGTCCGTGGCGACTTCCTTGGCCGTGGCCCGTTTACCGCCGGGAATACTCACGGTGATGTCGGTCGGTTTGTTGACAAAGTTGAAAGCGCTCGAAACGACATAGCCATCCGCGCTGACAATGACGCCGGTGGTTGGCCCGACGACTTTACGGATCTGCTTTCCGGTGGCAGGATCGACCCATACCACTTTGTCGTTGCCGCCGGCCGTTTCGATCCGAACGATGCACGGTGCCACCCGTGCCACAGCAGCTTTGATGGCCGCCTCGGTTTCTTCGTTGATGTCAGGAGCCGGGGCTTGGGCTTGCACCAAGCAAGGGCATCCCAGTACGAAACCCGCCCATACGACCATCGCAACCCAGGGTTGTTTCATCGATGAGAATCCTTACAAAGAGGCTCCAATCTCATCTGATAATGCACAAGCATGCATCAGCCAATGTCTTGTTGTCTCGGTTGAACCACGGTTTCCATCGGTTAAGCCCCACCAGTGGAACTCACTTCGGTGGGTTGGCGGCTGGTTTCGATTCGACACGCAATTCGATCGGCACCAATTTCGTGCCGCGACGCACTTCTAATTTCAAAACGGTGGTGCCTGGTTGGGCACGGCGGACAATTTCCTGAAAGGTGGCGATGCTCGTGAGAGGCTCTCCATCGACATACGCGATCAAATCATCGGGTTGAAGCCCCGCTTTCTCGGCGGGCGAATTGGGTTCGACTTCTTCGATGTATGCCGGCGTTCGGTCAATTACCTTGGGCACAAACACGATGCCGGTGTAGCCGCCGTAGCCCACTTTCTTCTCTTGCTTGGGAGTCGGCTTGTATTTGCCTTGCATCCCGAGTAGGACAAAATCGCTGAGCGTTCGCGTAACGACTTGTTCCCCCTCGCGAACTTCAATTTTGGCCGTCAACGGCATCGCGTAGTTGATCCAAGTATCGGACAAGGTGTTGCGTAGTTCGCGACCGATGATACCGATCAACTCGCCTTTGCGATTGGTAAGCGCTCCACCGGCAGACCCCGGATTGTTGGTGATGGCATCCAGGAAATACACATCGCCGTTGTAGGGAGCTTCAAAGATTCCCCGTCGACCCGCGAGTTTGGCAACCGCAGCGATCACACCATGTTGCACCGTCATCGGTTCATCTCGGGTGGCAATTTGGAACTGATTGCTGAAGGCCAACACCCAGTCTCCGGCCGAAGCCATGGGGCGTTTCGCGGCCTGGACGATGTCAAAGTAGGGGAGGTCGAGTTCTTCTTGGTCGTTGTCGCTTTTCACTTTGACCAAGGCGACATCGAGCGCCGGTTCCATGACCACCAGGGTGGCTTTCATGCGTCGGCCATCGGCCAAATGCACTTTCAGATCGGGCGTATCCAACAACTGCGAAGCCAAGGTCAGAATATGCCCTTGAGGTGACACCACGATGCCGGTGCCGTAGCCTTCGACGCCGCGTACCCCCCCGGAGCCGAACAATTTCACCATGCGGGCGTTGACTTCTTCTTGCACTTGCCGATAGGGAATCTGCGCGTGCAGCGCAACGGCAGTGCCCAACAGCATCGCCCAACCCCCTAGCCATGACCAAACACACCGCTTCATAGTAGGTCTATCTCCCCGCTGCGAATCCGAGCTGCAAACGCCCCGTTCGCTTACTTGGCTGCTGCCAATTGATACGACTTGATCTTCAACAAGGTATAGCGTTTGTCGCCATGGCGCACTTCGATTAGGAACGGCAACTGGCGACCTTCCCCAATGGGACGATAGTCGTGCAGATACACTTCGCAGGGATCGGTTTCTTTGGCAACCGTGATTTCAAATCCCAACAACCGCTGATCCTTCTGCGAGAAGTACCATTTGCCCTGAACCGCGGCATGTTCGGTGCGAAGCACGTCGGTGTCGATGCGTAGGTCTTTCAGCGACTTGGGTTGGGAGCCGTCCACGGGGAACGGATAAAACGGTTCGGTGCCACCGTGGCTGAAGCCCAATTCAAAGCCCTTGGGGCCGCTCGTGAGCAGTCGGCGATAGTGGTACATCGCCATCAGCAAGCCACCGCTGTTGGCCGGTTCCATCAGATCGGCATCAGACTGATCCGGTTTGAGGGGTTCCAGTTCATAGTCCACGTTGAGCTTCATTTGTACGATAGTGCGAGTTTCTTTGCTATCAGCGGCCGTGAAGTTTTTGATGTGCAGTTTCATCGGCCCCGAACGATTTTCACTGACGAATTCTCCATCGACGATCCAATCGCCTGTCAGGGTCGAAAAATCCCCCCATTTCGCGAAGCCCGCTAGCAACTTCTGTTGCTGGAGTTCGTTGAAATAGTAGTTGGCAAACCCTTTCTTCTCCTTGAACAACTTGCTTGCGGGCGAATCCACTTTCGGAGTCGGAGGAACCGGACGAGGCCCCCCCGGATTCATCGGTTGTCGTTGTACCGAGGGCAGATAGGGCGCTAAACGGACCAAGACTTCTTTGCGTTCGCTCTTCTTGCGGATGGTGACGGGCACCCGCCATTCCTTGGGGAAGATGCCGAGGATGTTTTTGAACTGATTCACGCTCGAAATCGGACGTCCCGCAAAGGCGATCAACTCGTCGCCTTCTTCGATGCCCCGCCGTGCGGCGTCGCTCTCTTCTAAAACCACCTTCACCACGACCGCAGACAGATCGGCATCATCTCCCTGCATATCGACGGCAGCTCCCAATGTGGCATGATCGGTATCGATGCCGGCTCGCAGGTGACCTAGGAAGTTTTTGATCTGATTGATCGAGATCGCGTAGCCGACGCCCGAATTGATGCGGAAACGTTTATCTTGAGCAAACGACCCTCGACCGTTGATGCCAATCAGTTCTCCTTGCATGTTGAACAGCGGGCCACCGGAGTTTCCAGGATTGATGGTCGTATCGAATTGGATGCAGTCGGTATATTCAAGCAAGCCCCCTTCCGGGTACTGATACCGATTCACCCCACTGATCAGCCCAAAGCTCACCGAGGGCGTGAAATCCGTGGCCAACAGGAAGGGATTCCCCATCGCCAGCGACCAATCCCCCACCCTGACTTGGTCGGAGTCCCCCATTTTCGCGAAGGGGAAGGGGGTTCCCACTTTCTTGGGCAGAAGTTTAATCAACGCGACATCCCCGACCTTGTCTAACCCCACCAAAACAGCATCGTACAGGATGCCATCAGGCAGGCCACATTTCATAACGGGGCCACTGCCGGCGACGACGTGGAAGTTCGTTAATGCATAACCTTCGGCATCGATCAGAACGCCGGAACCTCCGCCTTGCCCTCCGGCTCCGAAGACAGCGACTACCGAGGGACGTACTTGGTTGATGACCGCGATACGTTGGGCTTCTGTTTCTCGAACCCGAGGCGAGACTTCCGCCGTTTGGCCCCACGGCGCGTTGCCCCAGGTGAGAATCAAGCCTCCTACCAAGGCGAGTGCCCCAGTGAGCCATCGTTGATAGTGCCAACTCATGATGTTCCCTTCAGTCTTCATCGGAGCGGAAGTTGAGCGCTGAATCCTGATGTCTACTTCAACAACTTGGCATCTGCTAAAATCAATTGATGTCCCAGTTCGATGCCGTCGGCTTCTACCACGATTCGCAATTGTTTGACGTTCCTGACATCGATCGTCAACGGTTTCGGCCTATCTCGACGACGAATCACTTCATTAAAAATAACACGCCCATCGAGGTCGATAATCAAGCGGGCGGCGGTATCGTTTTCGACACTGTCATCGACTCCGACGATGCATTTGAACTCTTTGAAATCTCCTTTGAGTTCATAGGCCAAAGCGGTTCGGGCAAGCAAGCCGATCCCGCGGGGATACTCTTTCCCCTCGATACGGATAGGGTCGCCATCGAGGTTTTTGTCGCGGGTATGGCGAGCGAGCCGATCGAGGGAGTTTTCTTCTTCGGTAGCGATCGGATCGGCTTCCGACAGATAGAGCAGTTTTCCCGAGGTAAAATCTAATTTGGCCACTTCCGTGGTTAATGCATATTCCATCGTCAAACCGCAGACAGTGACCACACGGAGGCGATTGTCGGTCAGGGTGAGTTCGGCCGCAGTCAGTATGTTGCGGTGTGTATCGTAGACTCGGCAGATCGTAGGTTTGACCACGCCGATGGGCGGTTGGTTGAAGATCATTCCTTGCAATCGCGAGATTTTGACGGGGATCTTCTTACCGGAGAGCAATTCAAATTCGATGGTTTCGCCGGACTCGTCGCCGAGACCGAAAAATCCCTCGGCTCCGTCTAGGCCGCTGCCTTTGCGCATGACGAATACATCGCGTTTGCCACGCTTTGCCACGAAGTTCCGCCATTCTTGCAGGGCTTTGGGATCTTGAGCGTCGCGTCCGATGGTGAACAACGCGGAAGCGGGAATCGTTACGGTCGGCGTAGGTTTGCCTTCACCAACCCACAGATCGATCTCGGCCGTCTTGCCTTTGATGCGAAATTTAAGAGCGTGGAGAAGCGATCCATCGACTAGTTCAATCTGATAGATGCGATTCATCCCTGCCGCGAGGTTCGCGGGAATCGGTTGCAGGTCGAGAATTTGAATATCGGCACTCGCGGCACGTTCTTCACCATGGGCGGTCTTGAGCCGCACTTCCGCCGAGGTGAGAGCTATCAACTCCCCAACGAGGCGTTTGCCGTTGAGTAACGTCAAATCGGCGGCCTGACTCGAGGAGGCGATCGGGCCAAGAAGCATAAATGCCCAGCCGATTACTACAGCAGCCCATCTGCTAGACGAGTTCCAACGACCTCGTGGAACCGCTGGAAACGCACAGGAGTCCTTGGGGAAGGAACGCATAGGATTCTCGACACAGTTACTCAGAAACAATCTACAGGATCAAGCAAGATCAAGAGATCAGCTAGGATCAGCTAGGAGGCCGACCGCCACGGAACATCCGACGCCGTCATGGGACTGGCCACGCCAAAGAACGCCAACCGCCTTCGCGGGCCGACGACGCAAAGGGAATATCCCTTCCGATGTCGATACGAGGAGCGAAGGCGGGGAGCATCGATGGCATCTGCCGTGAGATTTTAGCGAGACGGTTTCCCTTCGGACAACGACTTGAAGTAGGCTTCGATCACCTCGCGATAACGGGGGGGTAGATCACGGGTCATTTCTTGCAGAGCTTCCTTGCGTTTGTGTTCCGGCATGTTCCCCCAGTTGGCGGCATATTCTTGGATTTTCTTTTCCGTCACTTCCCCTTTACCGCCGTTGGTTGCGATGTTGCTATCTTGCATGGGGTTGGGGCCTTGGCCTCCGCCGGGTTTCTGGGCTTGGCCACCTTCGGGGCAATTTCCACCATTCTTGCCCTGGCCTCCTCCACCGCCTTGCTTTTGCTGATTTTCCTTTTCCTTGATTAGTTCATCCAAGCGGAAGATCACTTTCTTTTGCAATTCTTGGGTCTTCTCACCGCCCCGAGCCAGGCCGAGTCGGCGTTCGATGTTTTCCATCATCCGAGCGATGTTATTCAGATCGCGTTCTTCTTTTTTCCACGAACGCATGTCGAAATACATCAACGTAGCCAGGATCTTGTAGCGGTCTGGAGCATCGACCACATCATCGAGCAACCGAACAATCGTTTTGTTGGCGTCGTCTTTCAGCATCATTGCGTGTTCGGCGACGGCTTTGTGGAACAGATACGAGGCGGGATCCACCACCGCTTCGGGGCGAGTCGTCTTGAGCGTATCGAGGGCCACTTCGTAATCTCGTCGGGTGGTCAGTGCTTTGGCATAGGCTACCGCGAGATTCGAGCGGAAAAACGGCGACAACTTTTCGTCGAGGAAGATCGGAGGAACGGTTTTCGGGGCAGGTTGTTCTGGGTCGCGGGCTGCTTGCAATAGTTGATCGACTTCGGGATGGCCCATCGCCAAGCTACGGATGGTTCGGTCGAGTACCGACAACGATTCTTTGCTCCACACCTTGTAGAATTCAGAATCGTTCATCTTTCCAATCGAACGCAGCCATTCGGCCGCTTGATTGCGTGCTTCTTCCACACTAGCCGTTCGCAACGCACCGAAATGGGTGGGAACCGTTTTGCGTTCTGCCGCGGCAGCAGAGTAGTTCCCAGAAAGTATCAACCCAATGCCTAACGCCAGACCAGCAAGCCATTTCCGAGAGTTCACAGCCAAGCTCCTCCGCGAAAGATTGATGCGATGAAATAGTGGTTCCGATGTCATGTCTAGGGAAACTCTCTCGACGTTCTTGGGGCGAAAGCCAGCCAAGTTCGCGTCGAGGGCAGAAAGTTTCAGCGAGGCTAACCGGGTCGGTTATTGGTTGTTGCCTTGACCGATGTTTTTGGTCATGCCGTAGATTTTTTCTTGACGTTCCGCCAGTTCACGGAGTTCGTCGCGAATTTGCTTGTCGTCGGCTTGTTCGCCGGTGTAGCGTTTGGAGTATTCGATCGTGCGGGTGTTCAGCCGCAGTTGCAGCGAACGGATCATCTTCAGTTCAGCCAGTTGATCGATCAAGGGTTGTTGTTTCGGGCCACCGCCCCCACCGCCTCCGCCGCCCGATTGCGGTTGCGAATTCTTGGCATCCTGCTTCGCTTTCTGCAAAGCAGCGATCATTTCTTGCAGAGCATCGATAATTTCTTGCTCGATGGCTTGGGTGTCCGACTCGACGCGAACATTGTCGAGGCGTTTTTGCACGTTGATCATGTCCTTGCGGACTTCTTCAAACACTTGCGGGAAGGCCACTGCAGAGCCTTCGGTTTCCAGCAACCGCAGGACGATATCTGCGCGTTTGACGATAGCCCCTTCTTTTTCCGCTTGTTCCTTGGCCAAGCGAATGTCGCGGGAGTCAGGTTTCTTGTCCGCTGTAGCTTGGATGCTTTGGTCAATGCTCTTGGTAGCTTCCTTCACTTTGATCTGTTCACGGAGCATCCAATCGCAATGTTCTTCGAGCTTCGCTAACAATGCCAGCATCTCTTCTTTGCGGAGTTGATGCAAGCGTTTTTCGAGTTCTCGTTGGGCTTCTTCCAGTTTTTCGATGGCTTTGTCTTGATTTTTAGCGGCTTGTTCACGGTCGTTCTTAGCAATGTCTTCGGCTGCCTTCTTTTGGTAAGGGACAGCTTCTTGAACTTGTTTCTGACCGATGTTATTTCCATCATTCTTCTGGGGTTGCTGAGATTGATTGCCTCCTTGGGAATCTCCTCCCTTGGAGTCGCCGCCTTTAGAATCTCCTCCCTTGGAGTCACCGCCTTTAGAATCTCCTCCCTTGGAGTCGCCGCCTTTAGAGTCGCCTCCCTTGGAGTCTCCACCTTTGGAGTCGCTTCCTTTCGGATCGCTATTTTTGGGGTCGCCGCCTTTGGAGTCGCCGCCCTGAGAATTTTTGCCTTTGGGGTCGCCGTCTTTGGAATTCCCGCCCTTGGGATCTTTCGAGTCTCCCCCTTTAGGATCGCCTCCCTTAGAGTCTCCTCCCTTGGAATCGCTTCCTTTGGCATCGCCTTTGGCCGGTTTTTCTCCGCCGAGTTCTCGCGACAAATTGTCGGTCTTCTTGGCCAAGCCTTCTTGCTCGCGGCTGAGGCGGTTTTTATCGGTTTTTCCAGCTTCCGTCCGAGCGCGAGCGATTTTCTGTTCGCGGATCAGTTTTTTCAGATCTTCCAGCAGTTTGGTCGTGCGGGCGATTTCTTCCTTACGGTCGTCGATATCGTCGCGTTGCAACAACTCGAAGAGTTTGTCGAGTTTGTTGACAAGATCTTGGTTCTTGTCGAGGGCATCTTTGAGATCGAAGGAATTGGGGTTGTCGCTTTTGGCGAGCCGCTCCATCAGGTCGTCGAGCTTACCGAAGCGGGCGCGAACGCTCTCTTCATTCTTACCACCGCTGGCCTCTTCAAGCACGCGTTTGAGAACGCGATACTTCTTCTGATCTTCGGGATTGTCACTACTCTTGTAGTAGTTGGCAAGATTGATCAGAGCCTTTTCCAGCTCTTTGTATTCGTTGGAGGTGCCTTTTTGCTTTTTGAGCAACTCGCTGGGGTTGGTTTTGATCGGTGGCGTATCCTTCGGCGGATCTGCCTGGGCCGATAGTAAGAATGCCGTGGCCAGACCAAACGTGGCCAGCACGCGACGGAGCATAGATCCGACCTCCTGGCAAGGCGAATGGGCATGAGTGTTTTCAGTAGGATCGGAAAACTCATCCGATCTGTCGGAAAAACCATCTGATTACTCAGACGACTGAGGCAGTTCTTTTCAACATCTTATTAACCGAAAGCACTTTTCTGTGTCAGTAGCGCTCGCCCATGCTTTGAGCAGATTTTGTCCAACTTGCAGGCGAAAGCATGGGCTATATCGCTTTGAAGATCAAGCTGCAAATACAGCACCAAACCTCAACGGTGTGACATCCCCGGGATGGTCAGTCATTGGATGTCGTAGGTGAGCGGCTTCAGCACAACAGCATCAGCTAAGGGAGCGATGCGAATGACCACAGCATTGGGGGCGATGTGGGGGAATGAACAGAAAAGTGGCGATCACAAGAATCGCAAAGCCGAGATGGAGCCAAGTGAAGACCCAAGGTTCCCATTCGTAAAACATGATCGAGTGAATCAACCGGCTTAGGAAGGTGTCACCACTGAATGGTTGCCCGGCCTGAGTGCGGAAAAATTCTTCCCAGATCGTCAGCGGGCAGCGCCAGTCGGCCAATTCTTCTAAGGCTACGATGCCGATTGCGGCTAAATGAGCCAAGCGGAACCAAAAATAGCGAATCCAATTCCAACCGAGAATCGCACCGCTAAGAATCAGCACTTGCCCTACCACGACGAAGGCGACGTAGCTGAAGTGAATCACCACCGTCAGGTCAGCGAGAAATTCCCACATAGGCGTTCCTTTTTCCGAGTTGGTTGCCACCGTTGAGGACAAGAAACGCCGATCGATCGGTCATTTGAGATGATCCCCGAAAGACTGCTTTTATTCCAGGACAACGCTAGAATTCGACCAAACAAAAACCGCTTTGCCGTGAGCGGGTTCGGCAAAGCGGTCCGGTCAACAGTCGTTCCGCAAGTCAGGGAAGCGGTCAAGTCGATTAGTGATTGAGAATGAACTCATTCGAGTTGAGCAGTGCCCAGAAGACATCTTCCAAGTAGGCTTTGTATCCTACCGAAGACATGAACTTCGGATCGGTCGCCATCGCCTTTTTCAGTTCGTTGAGGATGATGTCCAACTCGCTGCTCATGTACTTCTTCTTGGTCTTGGGATCGACCACCGGGATATTCGCCACCCGTTTAACGTGGCGTCCGAGTGCAGAGAGATATAGTTCGTCGATGGCGAGCACTATCTTCTCGGCATCGTTTTTTCCGAGTTTGTTGGCACGGTCCATCGCCACTTGGACGGCACTGTTCTTTTCACGGCGGAGTTGGCTGTTGAGTTCTCGACCATTCATCATCAACAGCGCTTGCACGACCGTTCCGTTGAAGCTCATTTCGTTGCCTTCATCGTCGCCGAAGTTGCGGACGAGTTTGTTCAACCAAGTATTCTTCAGGGCTTTGCGTTCGTCCGCCGACATGGCTTTTTCCGAGTCCGATTTGGTGGCTTCCATCAGGGACTCGAACAATTGTTCGGGCGACATCGCTTTGAGTGGCATACGGCTGAAGAAGGGTTCTGCTTCAGGCTTGTTGTTCGTTTCGTTGGCAACGTAGCTGAGTTGGTAGGCTTCGCTGTTGCAGATCCATTCGAGCAGCAGTTTTTGATCGTAGTTGTATTTCGCGAATTCGGCACCGAGGTATTCCAGCAGTTCTTCGTGGACCACCTTATTGTGTTCGCCAAAGTCATCGACACTGGGTTGTTCGTTCATGCCCCGGCCGAACAGGTGGCCCCAGATCCGATTCACATAAGCTTTGCTGAAGTTGTCGTGGGTGACCACAAACTTGGCCAAGGCTTCGCGACGGGACTTGGCATCTTTGGGCAGCAGTTTCCGCTTTTCAGGATCGGTGCTGTCGGCATCTTTGAGGTCTTTAAGGAACACCGCACGCGTCGGTACGACCATGGCGTTGCGGCGTTCGTAATAGACGGTGCCGGAAGTGTTGACGCTCGGGTCATCTTTCAGTTCGACTTGAGCGACTTGCATCATCATGTCTTGTTGCCGATTGGGGGGCGGAGTCGGGGTTTTGTCCCGAGCGACTTGGCGGAAAAAGACATTGACGCCCCAGAAATCGGACTGCTTCCACGATGGATTGAACGGATGGTCGTGACATTGCGTGCATTGGGTTTGCAAGCCCAGGAATAGTCGGGTGGTGCGGGAGGTGATGGGCACCATGTCGAAATAGCCTTCTTTATCGCGGCTGCCGGCAGGGGTACTTTCGCCCATTTGATGCAGGATGTAATTCACTGCCCCGTTGTCGTTGGTTTTTCCTTTGGCGGTGAGCAACTCTTCGACGATTTGCTTGTGCGAAGCCCCTTCCGCGATCTTCTCTTGCAACCAGAGTTGCATTTGATCGCGGTAGACCGGATGGGTATTGTTGCGGGACATCAGCCAGACAGTCCAAAGATTGGACCACATCTGGGCGTACTCTTGGGCATAGTTCCGGGTGATTTTCCCGGTTCGTCCTTCGGGGATTTCGTATTTCTTTTCGCGGAGCAAGCGATTGATGACGATCTGACGCTTGTTGGGTTGCGTCATTTTTTCAAAATCGCGGACTTCGTCGGAAGAGGGGATGCGACCGATCAGATCGAGGAAAACACGGCGGAGGAACTCATAGTCGTTGGCGCGAGGCGATGGTTTCAAGCCGTTGTCTGCCCAGGCCTTTGCCAGCAATTCATTGATCTTCGCCGTTTGCGGGAAGGGAGCCGGCGCGGTGTTTTGAGCCATCGCGGAAGCGGTGAAGACCCCTCCGAATAGCAAAACACCCAGCGACCAACGGTTCAGTCGTTGTCGCATGGTCAATGCCCAAGTATGTGTCATAAGTCGCGTCTCCTCGAAGAAGGTGCTAACGTACATTCGGTAGCAAGCAAGCCGAGTCGATTGCAAGGGTTCGTTGCGTTCGGTGGTCGAAACCTGATCTTAGAGCCGTCCGCCTTAGCGTGTCAAATGGCTACAATGTCGAGAAGTCGATTTTTTCCGAAAGCAACATCGGCGTTACTCGTTTGACGCACGAGCGGTTCGGAAGGTTCCCAAACTCTTAAGCACCGATGCATCTGGATTTGGAACGGGTACTGCACAACGTTCGCGCTGCAGATACGGAAGATCTCCTCGATCGAGCGACGGTGTACCGCAATGGGATGGAACCCGCAGCTTTGGACCTCATCGAGTCGGAGTTAGCGAATCGTGGCGTCACCCAAGAGCACCTACAGCAATACTTTGAGATGCGACGGCAAGAGGTACTCTTTTTCCCCGATGGCACCGCGATGATGTGTTCGCGCTGCCGACGCCCTGCCGTGACTTGCGAATGGCAGTGGCATCGGCTGTTCGGGCTGGTGCCGATCTTTCCGCAACGGGTACGCTTGTGCCAGATCCATCGAACGCCGACCACGGATGCCGGTATGGAATGACACAACTGTTGGCACCGGATGATCTTCCGATGTCATGATCGTCTTGCTATGCCGTGCTTCATCTTGTTCGGGGCGGGATTCTTTATTCCGTTTGGGCGGGATTCGCTCGTGCCCTCTTGCGTTCGTTCCGCAGCGTGGTAGCATCGCCGAATCTATCCTCTCCCCAATGGAAGGTTACGAAATATGCTGTGGGCGGTCGCTTATCAACAGAATTTGAATCCGCTGGGGCATCGACTTCTTTCGACGGTCGTGGCGGCTTTGCCGGTGTTGGTGTTGTTTTACTTGTTGGTGCCGCGGCGTTGGTTGGCATCGAAAGCGGGGGCTGCCGGTGCGGTGACCGCGATTCTGATTGCGTGGCTGATCTATCAGATGCCGTTGGAGATGGCTTTGTGGTCGTTTGGGCATGGGGTCGCCTTTGGCTTATTGCCCATCGGCTGGACCGTATTCAACGCGATGTTGCTTTACAATCTCACGTTGGAGACAGGGCAGTTTCGCAATATTCGCCGTTCGGTTGCTGGGGTATCGGGAGATGCGCGCATCCAAGCGATTCTGATTGGTTTTGCCTTCGGAGCTTTCCTCGAAGGCGCGGCTGGGGCCGGCACGCCGATCGCCGTCTGTGGGGCAATGTTGGTCGGATTGGGCTTTCATCCGATCTTGGCCGCCGTGGTCTGTTTGATTGCCAATACGTCTCCGGTGGCTTACGGTGGCTTGGGCACACCTATTATCACCTTGGCTAGTGTCACCGATCTGTCGGGAGACAAAATCAGTGTCATGGCTGGACATCAACTCCCGTTTCTGTCGTTCATCGTGCCATTTTACATGGTCAAAATTCTCTGCACTTGGCGACAACTTTGGGAGGTCTGGCCCGCTTTGGTCGTTGGAGGGGGATCGTTTGCCCTGTTTCAGTATGTTTTTGCGACGATGCACACCTGGATTCCCGGGGCTGTGGTCTGGTATATGACGGACATCGGAGGCGGATTGTTTGCCTTGCTGGTCTTGGCAATTTTTCTCCGTTTTTGGCGACCGAAAAACGAATGGCACTACGACACGCCACCGACAGCGACCTCTCCTGCTGAGAAAACCGATGCTGCGGCGATGATGAAACCTCTCGATGAGCTTGATGAGCAGCAACAAGAAGCTGTCGAAGAGGCAAAAACCATGCTCGAAGATGTTTCCCCCATCACAGATACTCGGCCGCTGACGCGGTGGGAAATATTCAAAGCCTGGTCGCCGTTCCTGCTGATGTCGCTGTTCATGGTAGGCACCAGTTTCATCCGCGAGCAAGAAAGCAAAGGGGTGGTGCCTTTAGGGCCGATTCAGACCTTGTACGCCATTGAAATACCGACGTTGCACAAGCAAGTCGAGCGTGCCAAGGAATTACAGAAGCCCCATCTGTTGGAACCCGAGAGAGAAGACGCCATCTTCAAGTTTGCTTGGTTGACAGCGCCGGGGTCGCCGGTGTTTCTGGCTGCCGTGGTTTCGATGGTGCTGTTCCGCATGAGTCGCGCACAGATCGTCCGTGTCGTGGCCAAGACTTGCATCCAAATGCGGGTTCCGATTCCGACGATTGCTTGTATGTTGGGGCTAAGTTATGTCACTCGCTATGCGGGGATGGATGCGACCTTAGGAGTCGCGTTCGCCGAGACAGGCTTTTTGTATCCCTTTTTCGCCGCGATGCTCGGCTGGCTCGGGGTGTTCCTGACCGGCACCGATGCGGGGAGCAACGCTTTGTTCGGCAGTCTGCAAAAGATCACGGCCGATCGATTGCATCAAATGGGGGTGCTCTCGGCTTTGGAACCGGAGCAGGCACGCATCTTGATTTGCACGGCCAACAGCACCGGTGGCGTCATGGGGAAGATGATCGATGCCCAGAGTATCTGTGTCGCGACGGCGGGAACCAACCAGATCGGCAAAGAGGCCGATATTTTCAAAGCGGTCGTCTGGCACAGTGTGTTTTTGGCAAGCATCGTCGGCTTGATGACGTTGCTGCAAGCCTATGTTTGGCCGTTCACCGCGATGGTGCCGGATTGATCGCAGGAGAGAACGGTTTGTCGATGGCCTCGTTCGATGTCATTCTCGTGGGAGCGAGCGTGCGTGCCGCGGCCATGTCGGCCCGTCGTGCCGGGCTTCGTCCTTATGGCATCGATCTGTTCGCCGTTGTGGATCTCTCCGCCATCGCTCCGGTACGCTTATGTCCCATCGAACGCTACCCAGAGGACTTGCCGCGATTGTTGGCCGAGGCTCCGCAAGTGCCTTGGATCTACACCGGCGGATTGGAAAATCACCCCGATTTGATCGAAGAATTGGCCGAAATCCGGCCTTTGTGGGGGAATCCCGGGCGCGTGCTTCGATCCCTACGTTCGCCGATCGAACTGGCTCGGCTGCTGTCCGCTTGGGGGTTCCGCATGCCGGAAACTCGTCCCCTGTCATCTTTGCCGCTCGAACGAGAAGAACTGCGCGATTGGTTGATCAAACCCTTTCGTAGTGCTGCTGGACTGGGAATTTGTCGAGCCGAGCAGTTGTCTTCCCTCAGCGATCCACAGAAACGAAGCAGTTATTGCCAACGCTACGTCGTCGGTGTTCCCATGTCGACGCTCTATTGTTCGGATGGTACGCCAGGGGGAACACAGTGGATCGGCAACACTCGGCAACTGATCGGGGAGCCTTGGTGCAACGCGCCCGAGTTTCGCTATTGTGGAAACATCGCGCCGATCGATCTTCCCCCGATGTTGGCGTTGCGGTTTGGCTCGCAAGCGTTGCAGTCTGGTTCGCCGTGTCGGTCGGGGGCAGCGACGAAGTTGCCAGCGGAGAATCTAGGGGCGGTGTTGGTCCGCGAATTCGGTCTGCGAGGTCTATTTGGCGTCGATTGGCTGCTAGATGCCTACGGAGAGTCTTGGATTCTCGAAGTGAATCCGCGTTACACGGCCTCGCTGGAGTTGCTTGAGTTCGCGACGGGCCGAGCGTGGCTGCTCGACCATGCCGAGGCGTTTTCTGCCAAGAAGGTACGCCGAACTTCCTCTGGGCTGCAACAAGATCATCGCGATGACTCCCGATCCCCTGGCACATCCTCTCGGTGCTTCGGCAAGTCTTCAAGATCCCTCGGCACATCCTCCCGATGCTTCGGCAAAGCCATCGTTTATGCTCGTGATTCCGGGGAGGTTCCGTTGTCGGGACTGTGGAACGTCGCTGCTGCGGACGCAGACGATCCCTGGCATTGCCCCACTTACGCCGATATCCCTCATCCAGGGACACGGATGGAAGCCGGGTGGCCCGTCCTATCTGTCCTCGCTCAAGCTCCGACGTTTGAGGAGGTATTGCGCGCGTTGCAGTGGCGCCGGCAAGCGTTACCGATGGGCTGAACCTCAACTGGGGGTGAATCTCCATCCCCCGACGACGCGAGCCGTCGGCTCCCGAGTTGGTTCGCACGACGATAAGAGCCGCGGACGCTACTCCACGGGTATTCGAGATTTTCTCGACGACTGGAGGTGAATCCCCGACGAATGGCGTTGTCGGCCTTTCGCCTCTTCGGTGAACCTTGGCAGCACCGCGATGGGATATCGGCGGGGCCGTAGTTGGATTGCGACCATACTCGGCAGACTGGTCATTTCCGAATACAACGATTGCATGAGTTCGCTGTCCAGAACCGTAGACGCACAAGCTCGGGTTCAGGTGCCGAATGCATCCATCTATGATCGACTCGCTCAAAGCGACTCTCGTTGCTGTTGATCCTAGCATCCGGTTTGTGTCGCCTCGATGGATGAGACGAATCATCAAACTGGCTCGCGCCGAACAAGGGCTTGGTGGTCGTATCGTACACGACTTTTGCTACTGTGCCCCACGGCGTATCGTCGAATCGTTCTTGCCTCAGCAGAAGTTCCCCTCCGATTCAGCGGCTCTCTCGGAAACAGAGACGGTTTTGCTCTTGCCCGACATCGATGAAGATCGTTTGGAGGTGATGCCGCCTTCGGCCGTGCTGACCGAGTATTGGAAATGGTTATTTCATGCCGAGATCGACCGGCAGATTGACCAGCAGATTGCCACGGGACGTTTGGGCGAAGCGGAACTGCAACAACGTATCGTCGCGTTGGGGGTAAGCACGTTCCACGAGGCCGACGTGGTGCTGCATGCCGAGAAACGCTTGTTCGCAGGTGCGACGCCGCTCGAAGTCTGGCGTGAGTTCGTGGCCACTTTCTTGGAATTGCACCGCTTCGCACCGCAGCGATTGCCGATTTGGTTTCCTTCGATCGCATCGGTAGATCAGCTGCTGTCGTTGCTCGAACGAGATTTGGACATCGAAGCCATTGCCGCCAAGACTCGGCCGACAGGGGCCGATGACCACGAGTTTGTTCATCCTCCAGTGGAAGATTATGAGAAGGAGGTGACAGATACCGACGACGAATCGACCGATAAGCCGACATTGCTTCGACAAGCGGAACAGGAACACGCCCTGGGGAATGTCGTTCGCGCGGCGATTCTGCGTTGCCGAGCTGGGGTGCATGCGAATAAGCAACTCGACGCGTTGGTGGAACGTTTGCGGCCCGCGTTGCATCTGGATGCGGAAACGGCCCGAAGTTGGCGTAAGGCGGTGCAGGCGTTGACCCCAGCTTTGCCGCGGGGCATTCGTTCGCATGCGGCCCGATTGCTGCTAGATCTGCAAAAAATCTGCACGGATCACGAGCGCGATATTTACACGGCCGACCTGGTCGAATGGGCGTGGAGTCTGGGCCGACGGCCCATTCGGCGAAAATTGGAGATGCCCAAAGTCGTGCGTCCGTTGTTGCAGTTGCGTTCGGCGCTGAAACATCTGGAAAAGGTCAAATTGTCTGACCGCGATCATCAACGGCTATTCCATCTGTTGGAGGTGGCCTTGCATCAAGCCGACGAGCGGATGCGTCAGACGATACGTCCGGTGTTGGTCCGGATGTTGGACGAAGTAGGGTTGCTGCCGCAGTCGCACGTCGAGGCGGTATCGCGGGAGAAGTTGGTCGAAGAGTTGCTCGATCGCATCCGTGAGCGGGGGTTCTTGCAGATGAGCGATTTGCGAGATGCGGTCGCTCGCAATCAGTTGAAGCTCAGCGACTTGGCCGGCCCGATGACGTTTCTTCGCGGCGACGCGATTTTGCAGGCCAACGCCAAGCTCGCGATCGAACTCGACGGCGTGTATCATCGGGGCGAAATCTATCTGCGGTGGCTGCAGCGCTTCACCTCGTTGTTGTTCGGCACCCGTTTCGGACGCGTGTTCTGCCTTTACCTAGCCGCTCCGTTCGGCGGGGCATTCATGCTGCTGGAATTCCTTCAGCATATGTCGCATTCTTTCTTAAAAATTTTTGGGCTTCTTGCGAGCTTCCTTACCCTATCTCGCCCGATCAAGATCGATGAACCTTCTCCCCTAGCCGAGGATAGCGACATTGGCGATTATGCCTTGGAATTGATTGCCGACACTCAAGATACGGCAACCACTTTATTCACTGCCACGGCAGAACCTCATATCGAACTGGTCAGCCTTCCATCAGTCTTGATATTCGGTTGCTTCCTATTAGGTTTGTTGCATTCGCCATTATTTCGCCGATGGGTGGGACGTGGATTACGATTCATCTTCCAGGTACTGCGGTTCTTGTTGATCTCGGGACCGCGGTGGTTGTTGCAGCAACCGTGGATGAAACCATTGTTAGACAACCCGGTAGCGCGTTTCATCGGATCGTATCTCTTGCTGCCGTCGCTGTTTGCTTTGATCGCGGGGGTGAGTTTTCATCTTTGGCGTTGGGATTGGCCGACCACGCTGCGGGGGGCAGCGATCGTCTTCGCCTTGACGACGTTGCTTCTGAACAACCGCTGGGGCCGCGAAGTTCAGGAGTGGCTCGTCGAAACCGTGCGCTACGAAGGTTGGAAAGCCCTAGGGCGTTTCGTACTCGCCGTTCTGGATGTGATTATGACCTTCTTCAAACGGCTCGTCGAGCGGGTCGAACGGCTGATTTACACTGTCGATGAATGGCTGTGTTTTCGCGAGGGGGATTCATCAATTTTGTACAGGGCGAAACTATGTCTTGGCGTGGTATGGTTCTTCATCACCTACATCGTGCGATTCGGCTTCAATCTGTTACTTGAACCCCAAATCAATCCCATAAAACATTTCCCCACCGTGACCGTATCTCACAAATTGTTGCTACCGATGATTCCAGGATTGGCGGAAGTGTTTGGTACGTCGGAAGCCACGATGGCACTGATTGTCAGTGGCATTCCGGGGATCTTCGGTTTTCTGATGTGGGAGCTGAAAGAAAATTGGAAGCTGTATCGTGCTAATCGGTCACCGAACTTGGGGCGAGTGATGATCGGTTCGCACGGCGAATCGATGCCGCGATTGTTACGTCCCGGCTTCCATTCCGGTACGATTCCCAACTTGTTCAGCAAATGGCGGAAAGCCGACCGCCATGCCGCTCAAACGGGCGATCATCAACGATTGGCCAAGGTGCTCCACGACTTTGAACACCTCCGCGAAAGTTTGCAACGATTTTTCGACCGCGAATTGCTCAACCGACTGCATCGCTGCGAAGCCTGGGGCGGGTTCCGGCTGCGTCTCGGAGAACTGCGATTGACCACGAATCGAATCGAAGTGGAGATTCGCAGCAGTGACCAGGACACCAGTTTGCGATTACGTTTCGAGGAGCAAGGCGCCTGGCTCATCGTTGAAATTGCCCAGGACGGTTGGCTCGCAAGTTTATCCGAAGCCCAACGCGATCGCTGCCGTGGTGCCTTGCTGGGACTTTACAAACTGGCCGGCGTCGATCTGATCCGCGAAGCATTGAACTACCCTTGGGGCCGACAAGCTATCTGGTACATCCACAATTCTCGGCTGCATGTCTGGCCTCATCCGGGGACCGGGGAACAGATCTTGTACGATCTCTATGCGGAACCTTTGCTGGTTCCCAGTCCCTTCTCTTCGGAAGGCCCGACTTTATGCCGGGAAGCGGTTCTATTTTGCGAAGTGCCTCTCCCGTGGACTGCTTGGCAAGCCTATTGGGAAACCAATGGCTCGGAGACGACATTGCTCCCCGCAGTGGAGGTGCTGCCAAAGACGGTATCGTGAAACCTGCACAACCAAGCTCGGACGTGTTCATGCCAGCACAATACGGTGGGTTCGACAAAAGGTCGATCTCGCGAAAATGTCCGGGGGCCAAGAGCCGACGACGCGAGTCGTCGGGGGATTCCAACCTCCGGTCACTGACGTTCCCGGCTCGCCTGGAGCCGACGACGCCAGTCGTCGGGTGGTTTTGGGTCCGTCGTCGGTTGGTTCACCCCCCCTCGTCGATTCCTGAGATCGGTTCGCCATGAAGCGGCGTTCGGCCGCAGAATCCACCGCAGGGCATCGATTTCCCGCTTCCTTCCATCGAGATAGTGTCGAGGTGAACATCGTGAGAAAATTCACAATCTACAGTGGCATGATGGTCGAAGTCGGGGGGCGGTCTTAGAATACGCTGAGAACGCGAAAGATTACTTGCCTCCCAGGTGAAGGAAAGCACGATCATGAAGCCCCGCTTGCTGACGCCAGGTCCGACGCCGGTGCCGGAAGAAACGCTGCTCGAATTGGCCAAACCGGTGACGTTTCACCGTTCGGCCGAATTTCGTCAGACGTTGGCCGAACTGCAAGAAGACCTGAAATACGTTTTTCAGACGACCAGCCCGGTCATCACGCTGACCAGTTCGGGCACCGGCGGGATGGAAGCAGCGGTGTCGAATGTCTTGACCCCCGGGCAAAAGGCGATTGTATGCGTTGCCGGTCGCTGGGGGGAACGCTGGCGTGGCATCTGCAAGGCGTTCGGTGTGGAGATCGTCGCTGTCGAGGTGCCCTACGGCAAAGCGGTGGAACCGAGTCAGTTGGCCGACGCCTTGGCCAAACACCCCGACGCCGTGGCAGTGTACACTACTTTGAGCGAAACTTCGACGGGCGTGGGGCACGACATCCGTGCTTTTGGCGAAATTGTGGCCAAGACGCCGGCTTTGTTGGTGGTCGATGCCATTAGCGGCTTGGGGGTGATGGAATTGCGGATGGACGATTGGAAGGTCGATATCTGCGTCACCGGTTCGCAAAAGGCGCTGATGCTTCCGCCGGGATTGGCTTACGTCGCGGTGTCGGACAAAGCGTGGAAATGCATCGAGGCCAACACCGCCAGCCGGACCTTTTATTTCGACCTCAAGAAATATCGGGCCAAACTCGCCGAGAGCGACACCCCCTACACTCCTGCCAATACGCTAATCAAAGCCCAACGGTTGAGCTTGAAACGCCTACGCAGCGAGGGGTTGGAAAGCGTCTGGGCACGTCATGCGAAAATGGCCGCGGCCGCTCGTGCTGGAGTGACCGCTTTGGGATTGGAGTTGTTTGCCGAAAAACCCAACAATGGCCTGACGGTGATCAAGGTGCCCGCCAATGTCGATGGCAACGCCGTGCTGTCGAAACTGGAGAAGAAATTCGGCATCAAATTGGCTAACGGGCAAGACAATCTCAAAGGGAAGATTTGGCGTATGGCCCACATGGGGTACATCGATCAGTTCGAGGTTCTAGCCGCGATTTCGGCGCTGGAACTGGTCTTGTTGGAATCCGGCTACAAACTCGAACCAGGAACTGGAGTCGCAGCAGCCCAACGGGAACTGGCGAAATAAGCCGCGTTCACCTTCAGGATGCGGCCAACGCTCATCGTGCATAGGGCGGGCGTGCATTGGGGTCGGTGCGAGAACCTCGGTGTGCCACGCTTTGCCCGATCGCGGTGCGATGTGCTGGTCGTCGGCTGCAATAAGCCCGATGGAAGCATCTTAGTCCGCTCGAGGCATGTATTCTGCCGTTCTTCGTGCGGCTCCAACGTTCCATCTTCCGAATTGGTCGTTCAGGTCGGCCGAACCTAGAGATGCGGAAGCACCATCGCTTGTGATACCCGAATGAATCCCGATTCGCCCATCGCTGCTTCTGTGGTTCCCGCCGCGTGGTCCTCGGTGTTTCGCGGTCGGCGGGTGCTATTGACCGGACACACCGGATTCAAAGGAACTTGGCTGGCACTGTGGCTGTGTCGGATGGGAGCGATCGTCGATGGTCTGGCATTGGAGCCGCGAACCACACCGAATTTATACGAGGCGATCGACTTGCGTTCCCGATTGCGTTCCGATCGACGTGTCGATATCCGTGACTGGCCACGCGTGTGCGAGCAGGTTGCAGCCTGCGATCCCGAACTGATCGTTCACTTGGCCGCCTTGCCGTTGGTGCGTGAAAGTTATTCGCACCCTCGCGAGACGTTTGAAACCAATGTGCAAGGCACCTGCAACGTCTTAGAAGCCGTCCGTCAGCGACGTCAACCTTGTGCCGTGATCGTTGTCACCAGCGATAAATGCTACGAAAATCGAGAACAGGTCTGGGGCTACCGCGAATGCGATGCCATGGGCGGGTCCGACCCGTATAGTGCGAGCAAAGGAGCGGCCGAACTCGTTGTAGCTAGCTATCGTCGGTCGTTCTTTCCCCCGTCACGGTGGCACGAACACGGTGTGCAGTTGGCGAGTGTACGAGCCGGAAACGTGATCGGGGGAGGCGATTGGTCAGCGGATCGAATCATTCCCGACGCAGTGCGTAGCCTGGTGCTTGGCCAACTGGTGCCAGTGCGCAATCCAACTGCGATTCGACCGTGGCAGCATGTGTTGGAACCATTGTCCGGCTACATCACGTTGGCGGCACGAATGCTGACGCAACCATCGGCATGTTGGTGCGATGGCTGGAATTTTGGCCCGGTTCCCGGAGAGGAAGCCACTGTGGCGGAACTCGTCACGGCATTCTGCCAGGCTTGGGGAAACAGCGCCGCTTGGACGGATCAACGTTCGCCCCAAGCACCTCAGGAGGCGCACTGCTTACGCTTGAGCATCGACAAAGCCATTACCGAACTCGGTTGGAAACCGCGTTGGAGCTTTGCGGAGACGATTCGCCGAACGGCCCATTGGTATCGGCAGTTCCACAGCACAGCCGATTCCGCGACTACTCTGTGCGAAAACGATATCGACGCTTATTCTTCGTTGTTGCTGACTGCCGATCGCGGATCGTCAGATGCCGATCGCGGTTCGCCGACAACTGTCGATCGCGGATCGTTGGGTGCTGATCGATGATAGGCTAGCGGGTACTCCACCAGAGCAAGCCCTGAGGTGGGTAACTTCTGCAACCAACGCCAGGCTTCGGTGATGCGACATTCTTCGGCAAGGACGAAATCGCGGTCGAAGCCCTCTTTGGCGAAACAACCCTCGACCTGGACCGGCGGAAAATTGTCATCGACGATGTACTGCGCGACCACCGGATTGCAGCGGATATGGCGTTCCGGCAATCGATGCAACCATTCCAACGTCACTTCGCCGAGGACATAACGCAAGTAAAGATCCGAATCGGTGATACTTTCGACATCTTCCCCACAAACTTCGCAGCGATAGCCTTCGTCACATCGTGCCATACCACTGTTCCGAGACGCTCAACGTTCATCGCTTCCTAATATCCTCTGCGCTATAATATGAATTAGACATGTGGAATGCGCTAGAAAATGGTATTCTTCTCCTTCGACATGGAAAGATGCTAGCGAACTTGCATCCCCGAAGCCCGACACAGGTAGAGAAGAGATACTGCCAATCAGGAGGGATATTTGGGATTGGTGAAATTTTGGGCAGCCCCATGAGGAGAATGAGAGATGTACAGAGGGAGAAAGATGCGTCAAGGCGGGGAACCGACTAGTAACGATGGATAAATGCTATTGTCAAGGCGGCGAATAATCTCTAAGATTTGTGGTTTTCGGTTTTGCAGGAATTATTTTGGTTTCGTGAACCGACAGGGTGTGTAATATGGACGGTAACGCCACTCTCCTCTCTCGCGATTCAGGTTCCGAAAGGAGCTCGCCTGTGGCGCATCCGATCGTAGCCATCGTTGGCCGACCGAATGTCGGGAAGTCGTCGCTATTCAACTGGCTGGTGGGACGACGCATTAGTATCGTCGATCCGACGGCCGGCGTGACCCGGGACCGCGTGTCCGCTCATGTGTCGGTGGCTGACCGCCATTTTGAATTGGTCGATACGGGCGGTATCGGCATCGAGGACTCGGACAATCTCACCGAACAAGTCGAGCATCAGATCTACTTGGCGATCGACCAAGCGGCTCTGATTCTTTTCGTCGTCGATACCCGAGCCGGGATCACCCCCCTCGACCTGGAAGTTGCTGAACGCCTTCGCGGGGTGGACAAACCGATTTTGCTGGTGGCCAACAAAACCGATACGGACGAACTGGCAACGCAAAGTGGCGAATTCTTCCGCTTAGGCTTCACCGATTTGGTGTTGGTCAGTGCAGAGCAGAACCGCGGAAAACGCGAATTGGTTTTGGAAATCCTCAAACGTCTGCCCGCTGGGGCGTTAGTTCCCAAGGTGCCTCAAGCGGAACTCCATATCGCCATCGTGGGCCGACGAAACGTCGGCAAAAGCACCTTCATCAACGCTTTGGCCGAGGAGGAACGTGTCATCGTCTCGGAGGTTCCAGGAACCACCCGCGATAGCATCGATGTCCGCTTCCAACGCGACGGCAAAACCTTTGTGGCGATCGATACCGCGGGAGTACGGCGTAAGTCGAAGCTGGCCAACGACATCGAATTTTACAGCATGAATCGTGCCGAAAAATCGATTCGTCGCGCGGATGTCGTGCTGCACCTTTTCGACGCGCGCTTGCGGGTCAGTCGTGTCGACAAACAATTGACGGACTACATCCTTCAGCATCACAAGCCCGCCATCTTCGTTATCAACAAATGGGATTTGGCTCAGGATCTAATTCCTACGGAACGGTACGTCAAATACTTCCGGGCGATGTTCCCGATGCTGCACTTTGTGCCGATCGTGTTCATCACCGCCAAAGAGGGACGCAACGTCTTTCGCTTGTTGAATTTGGCGCAGCACTTGGCCAAGCAAGCTGCTCGGCGAGCCAACACGGGAGAACTAAACAAAGTCATTCGCGAGGCGGTTTTGTCGAATCCGCCTCCCGTGCGATTGAATCGTACCCCGAAAATCTTTTATGCCACCCAGACCGGAGTTTCTCCCCCCACGATTGTTCTGTTTACCAACGGCCCCGAGTTGTTCGACGATGCGTACCGGCGTTATCTGCTGAGTTATCTTCGGCGGCATATGCCGTTCCGCGAAGTGCCGATCCAACTGATCCTGCGAGCGCGGCATGGGGGAGGAGGAACAGAAACATCGCCTCCGTCTCGGGAAACGATTGACGAAGCACCATCGTCACCTTTCAGAAACGATACCGACACCGATGCGGAATTGCTGTTGCCTGAAACTTCGCAGGAAGCACCCGCGATGGAAGATGCGCCCAATCCTGCCCCCAAGCCCAAAGCACCACGCAAAGGCTCCGGCAAGTCCAGTAGCCCGGGGTTGTGGAAGGATGTCTAAAGCTCCGCAGAAATGGCTCTTGTGGCGAACCTCCGACGTTCCGTCGATGGACGTCGGACGGCTCGCATGGTCGCTGAAACTCCGTCTTATCTCTCAGAGCGGCGGGCGTTAGCCCGCCGTGCCTAAATCTCCCCATCGATGGCTCGCCTTCGCTGCGGCACTTCCGTCATATCAAACCAAAGTTCGTTTGCTCCTGCCATTTCATCAGGCTGTACTAGACAACCGCAGGGGAGCCGACTACCATGAGAGAGAAGTTGGTCATACAAAGTTATCCTTGCTGAGGGCACACGATGCTAGCACTAGCACGACGATTCGCCTATGGGTGGTTGATGCTGACAGTCCCCCTACTGACCAGTGTTGCGGGGTGTGGCAAGAAGCCGTCGCCTTGGCAAGATCAACCGGGGCCGAAGGTGCTGGTGTCGTTCGCCCCGATTTACAGTTTCGTCAAGAGCGTGGCGGGAGATCGTGGCCAAGTCGAGATTTTGATGACGACCAATGGACCGCATGAAGCCAAAGATCCCGGCGACATCGAACTTCGGTTGGCTGCCGAAGCCGATCTGCTGTTCCACAACGGATTGGAACTGGACGATGCCTTCTGCACCAAACTCAGCAAAGCCGCGGGCAACAGTCGCCTGAAACTGGTCGCTTTGGGCACGGCGATTCCCGAGTCCGATTTGTTGGAAGGTGC
>CALEEC010000041.1 GCA_937949245.1 uncultured Gemmataceae bacterium
TGAAGGTCTGGGGGTGCAAAGTGGCGCTAATGCCAATTTACTGGTGCGAGATGCGAAATTAACCCTTCGCCAAGGCGCGATCACGGCTTGGCCGGTGCTGGAACCGAAAAATCCTTTTACACGCTTCATTGAGGCACTCAGCCGTCATTTTGGCTTTTCCCTCGATGTACCATGGGAACAACTAGATCCTGCGCATCAACGCCTGATCTTCCAAGGAACCGGTGACATTTGGCTTCCTGTGGAAGGTGCTTCACCGAGTGCCCCCATCCGTTTTCAGTACAAAGGTTTATATCCATCCATTGATGAAGCTGCCCGTGTGAGTTATGTGTATCGCGCCAGGCTCGATTATTTAGCCGATCAGATTGCATGTTCTGCGTGCAAAGGCTCGCGATTGCGACCCGATGCAGCGGCAGTTCGCTTCCAAGGAAAAACACTTGGCGATTTGTGCCAATTGCCTATTGGCGATGTTTTGAAGCTGTTCCGCAACCTCTCACTGACAGCCCCACAACAACAAGTTGCCGGAGAACTACTGCAGGAGATCACGAACCGATTGCAGTTTTTGGTGGATGTCGGTCTGGATTATCTCAGCCTGTCGCGGCCTGGTCCCACTTTGTCTGGAGGCGAAGCCCAACGCATCCGCCTAGCTAGCCAGATAGGCTCGGGACTAACAGGCGTATTATATGTTTTAGATGAGCCAACCATCGGTCTACATCCACGCGATAATCTGCGTTTGCTTCAAGCCTTGCATAAACTTCGCAACCTGGGCAACACCTTGCTACTCGTCGAACACGATCGTGAGGTGATCGCCTCGGCAGATTATCTGCTCGATTTTGGCCCAGGTGCTGGTGATCGCGGCGGAGAAATCGTTGCCGAAGGGCCTCTGAGGAAGATTCTCAAAAGCAAATCCTCCCTTACAGGACAATATCTTTCGGGAGCGAAAGCCATTGCCATCCCGACCAATCGCCGACTGCCTCAAGGGCTGACACCTGGGCAGAACACGACGAATGCTCCCCATTGGCTGAGCGTCTACGGCGCTCGCCAACACAACCTCCGCAATCTCGATGTTCATTTTCCGCTAGGAGCCTTGGTAGCGGTTACAGGAGTCAGCGGTTCTGGCAAAAGTTCTTTGGTGCATGAAGTGCTGTACAACACCTTGGCGCGCAAATTGCACCGTGCTCGTACTGCAGGAGCAGCGCACGACGAAATTCGTGGGATAGAATATATTGACAAAGTTATTAATGTCGATCAAGAATCTATTGGCAACTCTCCCAGCTCGAATCCAGCGACATACACCGGCGCATTCGATCTGATTCGTCAATTGTTCTCCCAATTGCCCGAATCCAAAATGCGTGGTTATACCCCCAAACGGTTCAGCTTCAACCAAAAGGGAGGCCGCTGTGAAGCCTGTGAAGGCAACGGGCAAAAAAAAATCGAAATGCACTTCCTTCCCGATGTCTGGGTGGAGTGTGATATCTGCAAGGGGAGTCGCTATACTCCCGAGACTCTTGCCGTGCAGTATAAAGGCAAAAGCATCGCCGATGTTCTAAACATGCGCGTCAGCGAAGCACTGGAGTTGTTCGGCAACATTCCTAAAATTCGACACATCTTGCAAACCTTAGCCGATGTGGGCCTCGACTATTTGGCTTTAGGACAAGCAGCCCCCACGCTGTCGGGTGGCGAAGCCCAACGGGTGAAACTCGCGGCAGAACTCGCACGTCCCAGCACCGGCAAAACCCTGTATCTTCTCGATGAGCCGACAACGGGCCTCCATTTCGATGATGTAAGCAAACTGTTGGATGTCCTGCATCGCTTAGTGGATCTGGGGAACACGGTCATCGTCGTTGAACACAATCTCGATGTGATCAAGACGGCCGATTGGATCATCGATCTTGGACCTGAAGCCGGCATCGGCGGGGGATGGCTCGTCGCCCAAGGAACCCCGGAAGAAGTCGTCGAACAAGCGCTACAAGCGGCCAAAACGGCCAGTAGCAGACCTAACCATACGGGATTGCTCCTCGCTGAAGTCCTCAAGGCGGGGCCATACGCGAAGCGATCGATCTACGATCCGCAAAGAGCCTTCGCAACGCGAGAAGGCGACCTGGACCTGACCCAAGTCGGGGCAGATGCCCGGTTTCCTTGGGAAATCGACGGCCGACGTTGGCATGTGCATGATCGACGGACCCATAACGGAAAACCCTGTCGTTGGGAAGGAGCTATACTGGAATACTTGGATAAGAAGATTCACGAAATCTCGGGCTTTGCCGATACTGACTGGAGCCAGCGCAGCATTGTCGAGGTGACCGGGTTGAAAAAGTCAGCCGGTTGGTTTTTCCACGCCCACACCGCGATGGAATGGCTAATCCGTTTGGTGTTTCGTGTCGGTCGCAATACCTTCAAGCAAGAGGCCTTAAACCGTGCTCTAGCGATCCCCCCTCTGGACCAAACTCCTGGAGTGGAAATCTACGGCAAAGAACCACGAGTGCAAGTCGTGCAACGAAGAGGACCGTGGCAAGAAGTCACCATTCAGGCTTTTCGCTTGAACGAGATTCAAACCCCAGCGTTTGAGGCATTTCTGAAGCAGGCAGCCGAATCGTTTCAAGCGACGCTGCGACGGATGCAGTCGAATCCAGAAGATATGATGCCTTGGAAACTGCATGGTGAACGCTGGCATTTGAGTGACAAGGGCTTTCCCGTGGGAAAAGTCATCCAGTGGGATCGCGGTCTATTGCCCCGATTGCTGAAACTGATTCGCGAGATTGAACCGAGTTTGGAAATCCAGTGGGATGTTCGCGACGCCATCACATTCAAACTGCCGGGGATCGGCAAAGCCTGGAGCCGCTGGAAAACCAAAAAAGCAGATGCGTTGGAATGTCAATTCCTGGGACCACGAGGTTTGCTGAACTTGGCCCAAATTGAAGGCATCGGTCTGAATCCGAGCCTGACCGCCCATCGAGCTGACGGAGGGGAAGTATTGCGGTTGTTATTCCAAAACGAAGATCAAATTCCGGCGAAGAAACTTCGGGAGCTCTTGAAAGAGCATTTATTCCACTTCCGCACGAAGTTTGGCAATCCAACAGTTGAAACGCCATCAATAACGGATTAATCGATGGCTTCGACTGCTCTACTCGGCGGACGATCGCCATTTTCGGTGAACGAAGGGATAAGTTCCCGCGTGGCAGGAGATCGAAAAATCAGCGGAAGACCTTGTCAGAAGGGGAAATCCGCGATAGATTGAGGATGAAATGGCGGTGTAGCTCAGGGGTTAGAGCATTCGCTTCATAAGCGAAGTGTCACTGGTTCGAATCCAGTCACCGCTACCTTTGTACTCATCCCCTAGATTATTATCTTGTCAATCAGATTCGATCATATGTAAAGTAGAGGTATGAATACCTCTACGAACCTATCAACGGTCCATCCTCTGCAGATTCTCGATCGCCATGCGATGCGTCGGGCTGGGCGCATTCCTACTGTCTCGCTCTTGGCTGGACCTACTAGTATTGGCATAGCTCAATGGCGTCGATGGGTCCATCAAAATCATGGGCGTGTCGTCGTAGCTCCCAATCACCAATTTCCGCTCTCGGCATGGATTCAGAACCTCGCGGAGGTCGTCGATCTTCCTCAGGCGGCTTTGTCCCATCTCGCGGAACGCACTGGAAATTCGCCGGAAACTTGGTGCACTCTCTGGCGATCGAAAACTGGTGCGGAACAAGAAATGTTCTGGAATAATGTTCCTCCCCTCCCAGAAGATCGCGTGCTACGTCCACTGCTAGCCTATGCCAATGCACCTCACCGCAGTGCGCAACTTGCAGAATCATTAAGCCCGTTCGGCGACGCGGTATTGCCGATTCTCATGCGACTGGTGCCGCCGAAGTTCTGGCCCGCTCTTTTGTTTCAGGCTAATTCTAGTGAGGAACTTTCCCGTATCGCTGCGACAGCCTCGAACTGGACCATCCGACTGCCCGAGTTGCCCGTTGCCGTTGCCACGCCAGCGCCGGTCTGGGAAGCATTCCTAAGTCATGCCTCCGAATCCCGCAGCAAGACCTTGCTACGCGAGGGGGAGATCCGATTAGCTATCTGGGATCGCGAAACGCTGTTGAAGAAACTCCAAGACATGGGAGTCCAAGGCACAGCTCCCAAAGTCTTGACAGAAATCGATGTCGATTCATCTCTTGTCGAAACAACATGTCATGCCATTCAAGCCACGGCGGAACCTCCCAAGACTACGACCGAAGCAGATCTCGCTCGGAGTGCCGCCGAACAATTTCTCTTCCATTTTCTGGAGTCTCTCCCCGAAACCTCAGGACGATTTGAATTGAATGCCTCCCTCGACTTCAAGTTCGGCCCTCGGGCTATGGAAATTGATCTTCTGTGCCGATCACTGAAAATCGCTATCGAAATCGACGGATATTTTCACTTTCTCCATCCCGAAAGCTATCGCCGTGACCGGGCCAAAGATTGGGAGTTGCAACGCCGAGGATATTTCATACTACGATTCTTGGCAGAGGATGTGATTCCTCACCTAGAGATGATTCGCGACCGTATTCTGGAAGCTCTTCACACTGCTGCCTCAGGAGCATCACCTTGAATACCATGATTGCCACTAGTCCCACTTGTGATTGGGCCGATCTTTTGCTGGTGCGGATGCTTCTCACCCAAACAAGTCCAAAGAAAATATGCTCGGATCTTGGCAAAATCCTTCCTGAGGAACCTTCGGTAGACAGTCTCAGGAATCTGCAACAAGAATTGGCTCAGGGAGGATTCCTGAAGAAAGGAAGGAACAATTCGTTTTCCTTGACGGATTCCGGGCGACAACGGGCGCTGCGTTACTTGGGGGTGTCAGAACTACCGCCCCGGATGCGTTGGTCCGATATAATCGCTCGGTATCTATTCCCCAAAGTGGCTGGACTGACGGAAAGTGCCGCGGCGAAACTCCGCACAACCGAGCAACTGGCGGCTTTTCTGCTGAAACGCAAGTATCAACTCGGTGCCGGAGCGGGGGCCACACTGAATCAGGTCATGGAAGCGTTGGTGTGTCAGCAACTTGGCTATGCTAACGAGTCTACCTTGCAAGGATTGTTGTGTGCCGTACTTAGCAATCTCATCGGCAGTGAACGGCTGCCCAAAGATCAATTGACAAGACAACTCCCTTTGTTTGACACGGGATTGAACACGCTGCGTGCCGAGGCCATTCGCCGTAAGATCGTGCAAGAGGGGTTTCAATCCCCTGCTTCGTCTCCCAAGGTATCCGAGATAGCACCCTCCCCTAAGACAGATGCCAATTCTCAAGAGGCGTTTGATCTCGAAGAATTTGCCGCGACGGTCAAGGCATTGGCAGCCGATAGTCCGCCCCAAGATCGGTTCCATGACAACAAAGTGTTCATCGCGGCACTCTGGCGTGCCAGCCAGCAAGAACCCAGTCTACGGCGTTTCACTTTGGATGAGTTCAAACAACACCTGCTCGAAGCCAATGCAAAACACCTCCTGCACCTGAGTCGTGCTGATTTCGTTCAAGCGATGGACCCGCAACTGGTGGAACAGTCCGCCACGACTCATCTGAATGCAACCTTTCATTTCGTACTTATCGAGGGAACACGCTCATGAATATCGCAATGCTACCAACCACGGATTCCGTTACGGATCCTCGCCTCACAGCATTCCTATCGCCAAACAGTCGTGAGGTCTTTAACGCAATTGCTACCCCAGCAGGGATAGAACGTGCCGATCCTTACGATGTCGAGAGCATCCACAGTGCAGCACGAGAGGCGTTTCGGCATCTGTTGGCTCGCGCTAGTCGGACTCCGGCTCCGCAGCGTGGGGCCGTTCTGGTGCTTTTGGGTGAATCGGGAAGTGGTAAAACGCACCTGATGCGTGCCTTCCGAACCATAGCTCATTCCGAAAATTTGGGATTTTGTGCCTATGCCCAAATGACAAGCGAGACGAATAACTATGCTCGCTATCTGCTGACCCATGTGATCCAAGGACTGGAACTGCCGTATTGGTCGGAAACGTCGAAACGTACCGGCTTGACCCGCCTTTCAACGGCCTTGCTCGAATCGGTTCCAGGAATCAGCCGAGATGACATAGAGACGTTTCGCGAAGGTGTCGGCGATGTATCCGAACTCGTCGATGACTATGCCGATCGTTTGCACGAATTGAAGCGGTTCTGCAATTGCGATCTAGAACTGCTTCGGGTGCTGCTTTATCTGGAACGCCGCGATGCCAAGATACGCAATCGCGCCCTGATGTGGTTGCGTTGCGAAGATATGAAACCCAGAGATCGGCAATTTATCGGCGATGCCGTGCCGCGTACCGATGAATCCGATCCGATGCGCATGTTGCAGCAATTCGCTCGATTGATCGATGCCGTCGAACATATGCCGTTGGTGCTTCTCATCGATCAACTCGAAGACATGGCCAATCAGTCTACCCCTATCGAACGCTTCGTGAAAGTAATTGACACAGTCACATCGCTGACGGATGCGGTGCCTTCCACCCTTGTGGTGCTTGCCGGCTTGAGTGACTATTTCAAAACGCAAATGGACAAACTCACCAAGTCGAAGGTCGATCGTATCACGCAAGATCCGAAACCGATCGACCTGCTCGGCAATCGCACCCGCGAAGAAATTCGGGCGATGACCGCTCGGCGATTAGCATATCTGTACAAGAGCGCAGGAGTGGAAATCGATCCAGCGAATGAAATTTATCCATTTCGCGAAGACCATCTTGACCGACTCGTTGGCATGCGCTCACGCGATGTACTCGGATTCCTGCGGGCACATCATCAAGCGTGCATCAATTCTGAACGTTGGTTCGACCCTAATATAATAGCTCCCCCACCCCCGCCCCCTCCTACGGTGGATTACAGCCGAATGTGGAATGATTTTCTCTCCGAACACCGAGTGATTCTGTCCGATGATGAAGAAGAACTCGCTCGCATCCTCGCGGAAGCGATTCGCCAGGTGTCCGAAGAGATGCCCGAAGGTTATCACTTCGGTTGTACGGTGGACCGTCAATTCATTGAGGTGGAAACCCATCATCCCAACAACCGCGTGGATAAACTGCTTGTAGCATTATGCAACAAAAACGCTCAAGGGGGAAGATTGGCCAAACAACTGACAGAAGTCGAAAAACGGGTGGGCGATTTTCCCCTGGCCTTGGTTCGCACGACGGATTTTCCGTCCACGAAAAAATCCAGGATTGTCGACCAAATAGCTCAACTCCTCAAACGCGATGGCCGACGCATCGTCGTTCCCAATGCCGATTGGCGGCACATGTTGGCCTTCGCCGAGTTTCGTCAACGTCATCGGACAGACCCCAAGTTCGTCTCATGGCAGAAACTGGATCATCCCCTCAGTGAGTTGCATTCCCTGCGAGACATCCTGCGTTTGGATCGTCTCCTCAATGTATCGCCACTGATCGATCAATTAGATCCTCCGCCTCCCAAACCGCCGATTTCTCCTCCCAACCCCATCATTTCTCCTCCACCTCCGCTTCCTCCGGTGCTGCCTCCGGCTCCGTCGGGCAAGATCGTATTAGGGCAAACCATCAGCAGCATTTCACCGACCGCGATTACCTTGGAGACTCACGAGTTCGTACAGCATGCCGCGTTTCTCGGAGGTAGCGGTAGTGGCAAAACGACAGCAGCGCTAAACCTGATCGAACAACTGCTCGCACGGAATGTGCCTGCCGTTCTGCTCGACCGCAAAGGCGACCTGTGCCGTTATGCCGCCCCGGATGCTTGGACGACGCCCTTGCCCGATGCCGCTCGAAACTCGGAACGCGAACAGTTACGAAAGAAACTCGATGTAGCTCTGTTCACTCCGGGAGAACCTTCCGGCCGACCGTTGGCACTCCCATTGGTGCCCTCGGGATTCGCTGCTCTGCCGGAAGCAGAGCGAGAACGATTCGCCCAGTACACGGCCAGTGCCATCGGGTCGATGATCGGCTTCAAAAGTTCGGATGCCGACAAGGGACAACACGCGATCCTGGCCAAAGCCATCGAAACCCTCGCGTCGTCCCTAGAAAAGCCGATCCAATTGTCCATCTTACGCGATTTGATCGACAATCAGGATAACGCGCTTTTGAACGCCATCGGAGGAGGCTTCCCTGAGAGATACTTCAAGAACCTAGCTTCACGCTTGCTCACTTTGGAATTGAACAGTCGGCAACTGTTGCAAGGAAACGAGCAACTCGATATCGACGCCCTGTTGGGAACCGGTCCTTACTATTGCCCGGACCGAGTGCGATTGTCGATCATCAGCACGCGTTTCCTCGATGCGGCGAAAGCCGAGTTCTGGGTTTCGCAATTCTTGATCGCGCTATCGCGCTGGTGTGCTAAGTCGCCGCAACCCCGTTTGCAAGCAGTGTTTCTGTTCGATGAAGCCGATATCTACCTCCCGGCGGGGAGTCGTCAACCGGCGACCAAGGCACCGATGGAAGATCTGCTCAAACGCGCACGTTCCGCCGGAGTGAGCATCTTCTTAGCGACGCAAAGCCCCGGAGATTTTGACTACAAATGCAAGGAGAACGTCCGCACATGGTTGATTGGTCGGGTGAAAGAACCGCGAGCAATCGAGAAACTCAAACCGATGCTCGTATCGGCTAAAGGCAATGTGCTGGACAAACTGGGAGGGCAAGCTACGGGCGAATTCTTCCTCGTTCGCGAATCGGAGGTCGTCCCCGTGCGATCGGAAGCATCACTACTCAAAACCGAGCAACTCCCCGAGGATCAAATCGCGAAACTGGCTGCTCAAACTTTGCGTGGAAGATGAACGGCAAGGTAAAGGGCACCAGCGAACGCGATTATTGCCCAGAAGATAAACGGTGACCGATCCAACACCGTTCGCCCTGGGAAGGCGATTCTATCTTATCTCCGCCATCGGGGGGAGAATCGCCGGTCCACATTCTGGGGCTACTTTAGGCTTTACTGCTTGCTGGGGCGCAACTCGATTCCCACTGAAGTGCCTGTCATGCAAGTTCCTTCGGAGTCTTTCTACCTGGCTCGCTCGTCGGAGTCTTTTCGATCATTGCGCGCTCGGCCGCAGTTTGATTCATGGCTTTTCCGTTCGTGCGGCCCCTTTCAGCCCAATGAGGAGCCAATGACTGACAGCCATCAGCAGCAAAGTCATCACGCAGGCCACCACAAACAAGGTCAAGCCGATATTCAGCCAACCGCGTAATACGCTCCCTTGCTCAATCATTCGGGGAAACGAATAAAGCACCATTTGATTCGCTGCGGTCATGGTGGTTGTGCAAACGAACAGCATCGGCAAGAGCGTCACCCAAGCGTAACGCGCCCGGCCATGATTGATGAGCCATGTAGTGACCAAAGCAAGGGCCACCACGGCCAAAAGTTGGTTGGCAATACCGAACATCGGCCAGATGGTGCCGATCGACCCAGTGTGAATGAGAATGCCCCAGCCGGCCGTCACGAATCCGGTGGCGAGCAAGGCACCAGGGAGCCAATCGGTTTGCTCGAATTTCGGGAACACCTTGCCGAGCATTTCTTGGACCAAGAAGCGAGCGATCCGCGTTCCCGCGTCGATTGTAGTCAAGATGAATAGTGCCTCGAACATGATGGCAAAGTGATACCAATACTTCATCAGATCGTATAAATTCCGATCTGCCCAGGAAAAGGCATCGGTCAGGATCATAGCCATGCTAACCGCTAAGGTGACTGCTCCACCGGTTCTTCCGCGTAAGGATTCCCCACCGATCATTTCCTCGACTTGTCCCAGATCCGAACGATGGATTTGAATCTGATGGAGATCACGCACGCCGACTTGATGCAGAGGATCGGTCGCCCCCTCGATGCGTTGCGGTGACGGATGCGGACTGGCAGGATCGATGCCGAGTTTGATGTACATTTCATCCAATTTTTTTTGATAAGCAGGCACCTTATCCAGATCGACATTGATATCGTAATAGAGTTTCACCGGCATCGAAGCAGCCGCGATGAGAGCGACTAGGCCGACTAGTCCCTCCATCAGCATGGCACCGTAACCGATGCTACGGATGTGCGACTCTTGAGCAATCATTTTCGGTGTCGTCCCCGACGCTACCAAAGAGTGAAACCCTGAGATCGCCCCACACATGATGCAGATAAACACAAACGGGAAGATGTTCCCCTCAAAGGTGGGGCCTCCCGTTTGCATATCGCGGTTCAATGGGGGGCAGTGCATGGCTGGATTGGCCAGAATCACTCCAACGACCATTAGAGCCAAAGTGCCGATCTTCAGGAAACTGGAGAGATAATCCCGCGGGCCCAATAATAACCAGACGGGTAGCACTGACGCGATAAAGCCATAAATGCACAATGCCAGAATCGTTTCTTCGCGATCGAGAGAAAAGTAAGGTTCCAAGGCAGAACCAGGGACATAAGCCCCTGCGATCGTCGCGGCAATCACGCCAACGGCACCGATCAGCGACGCTTCCACAATCCGCTCTTTGCGGATGCGATACATCCACAACCCCACAAACAAGGCAATCGGAATGGTGCAAGCAATCGTAAAGGTGCCCCAGGAACTCCCTTTCACCAACTGCTTACAGTTGGCCGGCAGGACGACGAAGTTGCGAGCATCAGCCGTGGTTTGCCAAACCGCATTCGGTGGCATCTGAAGGGTGAACGGTTCGGGCCGACGGGTGGGAGGAGATTCCGCAGTATATTGGATGACGCAATTGGCTGGAAAGTCAATCCGAACCTGCGATGTTCCCAGAGGCTTCTGCTCGGGAATCGGCTGACCTTCGGGAAGCACGATCTTCATTCCCGCCGGGAGTTTAGCTTCTTCTCCGCCAAGGGCTTTGACTACGATAAAGCCCAGTCCCGCTAACGCGATGATGACGATAAACAAAATCGCCAGGGAAATGACGATCGAGGCTTTGCTCCCCAATTCGCGACGAGCGATTTCTGCCAACGATTTTCCTCCCGAGCGTACCGAAAGGAACATCACCATCATATCCTGAACCGCACCAGCTAAGCAGACACCGATCACCAACCACAACAACCCCGGCAGGTAGCCATATTGAATGGCCAACACCGGCCCGATGAGCGGTCCTGCCCCGGATATAGCCGCGAAATGATGACCAAACAGCACCCAACGATTCGTCGGGACATAATTCTGGCCATCCTCGAACTGATAAGCAGGTGTCAATCGTGAGTCATCGAAGGCAGCCACTTTCGCGGCAAGGAATGCGCTGTAATAGCGATAAGCGATGGCCAGAATGCACAACACCCCGAGCATCAACGGCATCGCACGGTAGACTTCTCGTCCGCCCACGGTGTCTGTGAAAAGATTGGCGAAAAGCACTTCAGGCATTCCTCGCACCTCACGCGGATGATCAGCAACTTTTTGGGATTGCTGTTGGATCGAAGCCAAGATTCGCCGAGACTAGATAGCCGCTATGGTCGCGTCAGCGACTTCGCGGGTGGTCGCTTTGCCGCCGAGGTCGGGAGTGAGGGCTTTCCCCTCCTTAAGGACGGTGGCCACCGCCCGACGCACGGCCTGGCCGCTCTTTTCTAAGTGCAAGTGATCTAACAACATCGCGACCGAAAGGACCGCTGCCAATGGATTGGCAATCCCCTTCCCGGCTATGTCGGGGGCACTGCCATGCACCGGCTCGAACATGCTTGGATACTTCCGCTCGGGGTTTAGATTCGCGCTCGCGGCTAGGCCGACGCTACCGGTCACTATTGCGCTGAGATCCGTCAGAATGTCGCCAAACAGATTGCTTGCCACCACCACGTCGAAGATTTCGGGCTTACGCACGAAATCCATCGCTGCCGCATCCACTAGAAGCGAATAGGTCTGCACATCGGGATAATCCTTTGCCACTTCGCGGAAGACCTCATCCCACAAGACCATTCCATAAGGTAACGCATTAGATTTGGTGATGCTATGCACCTTCTTCCGCCGTTTGCGCGCTCCTTCAAAAGCGGCTCGCATGATCCGTTCGCACCCTCGCCAGGTGAAGACTGCCGTTTGAATCGCGATATCATCCGTTGTTCCGGGATAAAGTCGCCCACCGATCGGAGCGTATTCGCCTTCCGTATTTTCGCGGTAGACCAGCATATCGATCGAACCTGGCTTCTTACCGCTCAACGGAGAAGTGACGCCTTCAAACAGATAAGCGGGCCGCAGGTTCACATACTGATCAAACTTTCGCCGCATCGGCAGCAACAAACCGTGCACGGTCACCGTATCGGGAACATCGGGGCTACCGACGGCACCGAGGAAAATGGCATCGTGTTGGGCTAATAGATCCCAGCCATCGGCGGGAACAATGTGACCAGTCCGCTTGTAATATTCGGAACTCCATGGTAAATGGTTCCAAGCAAGTGCAGTTTGATCGTACTTATGGACTGCGGCATCGGCAACTCGAATGGCCTGTTCGATGACTTCAGGGCCGATGCCGTCCCCAGCAATGACCGCGATACGAGGAGAAGACATTCCTTCGGTTTCCTTCCGTGGGTTCGCACCACAATCGGTTTACCTGAAGATTTTTCTCTTCAGTCCGATCGATCGGCGAACCGATACGACGAATTGAGACGGTCCGCGCGGTGGATCGTCGAACCGGCGGGCATGAACGTGTGGAGAGTGTATGCAGCGGAAAGGAGGGGTCAAGATGGCGAAGCACTTCGACTTTTGGCCTCGGCGTCACCGGGGGTGGATCGCTGCTGCGTTGCTGGGACTTTGCTCCATCGGCTGTGGTACGAAATGGTCTGCCCAAGGAGACGATCCCCTATTCGGCAGCATCCCCCGCCCCATTGCCCCGACTCCTCCTCCCAACGCCGTGGGAAATGGATCGGAAACTGCCATCACTCCTTCGGACCCGCTATTGAACTCCACGATGGCTCAGAGGGGAAAAACCGTCACCACCCTCCCGGCTCCAATCGGGGGATCTACTCTCGGTTCCCCAGCGTCAGGCGGTTCGTCCAGTGAAGATTTTTCGACGCTTCTTCCCAAAGATCGGCCGCCCAGGCAAGGTATTCTGACGGGCAGTCGCATCACCAATGCCGGCATGGCAAGTACGTTACCTGCCAAACGCGGAGATTTTTCAGATTTGCGAATCGCGTCCCCCGAGAATGGCACCAACTTGGCGGTCCAGCCTACGCCTTCGCCTTACGGAGGCGCACCGTATGGACCACCTCCCCCCGCGAATGTGCCCGCCCCGGCTCAGGGAGCCATGCTCCCCAACCCAGGTTCGGTGGCTCCGAATTATGCCTCCAATCCTCCGTGGACCAGCAGCGCCGTGGCCAATGGAATCATCTTGCATCCACCTGTTCCTACGGACACAGTACGATTTCCACCACCGGGACCAACGAACCCCTCGTCCAACGCGAGCTGGACCGCAACGTCCCCCAATGCCCCGACACCAGCAAGTTCGCATGTTCCTTCGTCGATGACCTCTTCATCACCGAAGGAACCACGCCAATTGGATGTTTCCAGAATCAGCAGTGTCGAAGAAGCGGAAACCATTTTGGCCAGTTACGGAG
>CALEEC010000042.1 GCA_937949245.1 uncultured Gemmataceae bacterium
CGCGCTTCTATCTGCAAGATCACGGGCCGGCGTTGTATCGACGCAGCTTGTATGTGTTCCTCAAACGGACGGCCCCTCCTCCGTTCATGAGCAACTTCGATGGCCCGAACCGCGAGCAAGTCTGTGCCGTGCGGGAACGGAGCAACACGCCGCTACAAGCGTTGCAACTGATGAACGACGTGCAACACTTTGAAGCGGCACGCGCCTTAGCGGAACGGGCGTTGGCCGAGGGCGGCACCACGCTGCAGACGCGCATCGAGTTTCTGTACCGCGTGGTCTTGTCACGGAAGCCGACGGCGAAAGAGTTGGCCACGGTCGAGTCGGCTTGGTCGATGCAACATCAGTTGTACCAAGCCAACGAGTTGGCTGCCAAGCAAGCGATTCAGGTAGGCGAATCGAAGCCGAAAAACCTGGCCCCTCCCGCCGAGTTGGCGGCGTGGACGATGATAGCGAATTTGATCCTCAACTTGGACGAAACCTTAAACCGGAACTAAAGCCATGCACCCGATTCTGGAATACGATTTGCACCAAACGCGCCGGCAATTTTTCGGTGCCACGGGGATTCGCCTAGGTGGTCTAGCCCTGTCGCTGTTGGCCGGTTCGTCCCTCAGCCAAGCCGCGGAGAAGTCGACGACTCCCGCGGTGTATCCGGGCTTGCCGGGACTCCCACATTTCGCGCCGAAAGCCAAGGCTCTGATCTATCTGCACATGAACGGTGGTCCGGCGCAGATGGATTTGTGGGACTACAAACCGAAGTTGGTCGACTACTTCGACAAGGACTTGCCCGACAGCGTGCGTCGCGGTCAGCGCATTACCACGATGACCAGCGGACAAGCGCGGCTGCCGGTGGCCCCGTCGATCTTCAAGTTTGCCCAACATGGCAAGTGTGGCATGTGGGTCAGCGAGCTACTGCCTCACTTAGCCAAGCATGTCGATGATTTGGCCTTGATCAAGACGGTGCATACCAACGCCATCAATCACGACCCGGCATGCACGTTCGTTATGACGGGCAGTGAGGTGCCGGGCAAGCCGAGCTTGGGATCGTGGCTGGCCTATGGGTTGGGGAGTGTCAGCAACGATTTGCCGGCCTTTGTGGTGCTGACGCCGAAATGGTCCTCGGGCGCGGCTGCTCAGGCATTGTTTACACGGATGTGGTCGAGCGGCTTTCTGGCATCGAAGTATACCGGGGTGGCGTTACGCAGCGTGGGCGATCCGGTCTTGTATGTGAAAAATCCGCCGGGGGTCGAAGCGGTGCATCGCCGCGCCATGCTTGATGCCTTGGGCGAACTGAATCGACAGACGGCCGAGAAGTACGGCGATCCCGAGACGCTGACGCGGATGGTGCAATACGAGATGGCCTTCCGCATGCAAACCAGTGTACCGGAATTGATCGATCTGTCTCAGGAAAAGAAAGAGGTGCTAGAATCGTATGGCCCCGAAGTCCATACGCCGGGGACTTTCGCGGCCAGTGCCTTGCTTGCGCGCCGCTTGGTGGAACGGGGCGTGCGGATCGTGCAAATCTTGCACCGGGGCTGGGATCAGCACTTTAACTTGGTCAACGACCTGCGGGCGCAATGCCGTGATGTCGATCAACCCTGCGCCGCGTTGATTGCCGACCTGAAACGGCTAGGACTGTTCGACAGCACCTTGATCGTCTGGGGGGGCGAGTTCGGCCGCACTGTGTACTCGCAAGGCACCCTCACCAAGACGAATTACGGTCGCGACCATCACCCACGCAATTTCTGTATGTGGCTCGCGGGGGGAGGGGTAAAAGGTGGCGTCGTCTACGGCGAGACGGACGACTTCAGCTACAACGTGGTCGAGGGGCCGGCCCACATCAATGACGTCAACGCGACGATCCTCCATTGCATGGGCATCGACCATGAACGCTTCACCTACAAGTTCCAAGGGCTGGACCAGCGTTTGACCGGAGTCGAACCGCAACGAGTGATTCGCGAGATTCTCGTTTGACTGCCATGCGGAGATTGGCGAGATTCTCGTCGGACCGCAACGGGAGGATTCGCCGGACGCTCGCCAGACAATTCTAAAGTTCAAGGCCGTCTCTCACCTTCACGTGGGCGGCTTCTCCGGCCATCGGGGAAGTCGCCCGCGTCGCTTTTGCTTCTCGGAATTGGCAAGCAAATTGCACTACCTCCTTTCAGCACTCACGCGCGGGGCCAAAGACGGCGCAAATCGAGAAAACCAGGGAAACGGAATTGCCGATCAAGCAATGATTTATGCCGCATGAGATGCTTGGTGCTAACACTCCGAAGTCCGATGTGCGGGAGTGGAACAGAGATCGTTACAAAATGTGCGAAGTCGTCGCTAGTGGGCTTCCGTGGACGCGTCGCCAGTGGGCTTCTAGCCGAAACCCCGAATTGCGAAGTCCCCGCAAACGTGTTTCGGGCAAGAACAGAAGGTACAAGGTACGAAGATGTCGTGAGTGGGTTTCCGCCCGAGCGAACCGACGACGGCCGGGCAGAGAGTTTGAGCGAATGAAGGGACGTGTTTCCGTAAAGGAGAGCGAATGCTTACCGATTTAACCGCATTTCCGGCGGTCGATCCGATTCCGTTACCAGCGCCCGTGTGGTTGTTCAAACTCTTACACATAGTAACACTGACCTTACACTTCATCGCCGTCCATCTATTATTAGGTGGACTGTTGGTCGTGGTGTATCTCAACTGGAACGGGCACCGCAAGAACCAGGCACAAGCCCTGGCGGCCTCCAGTCGGGTGGGCGGTTGGTTGCCGATCATCATGACGTATGTGATCAACTTAGGGGTGCCGCCATTGTTGTTTGCGCAGGTGCTTTATGGCCGAGCTTTGTATACCAGTAGCGTCCTGATCGGGGCCTATTGGATCGCGGTCATTCCGTTACTGATTGCCTGCTATCAGTTGCTGTACACGATGAATTATCGTCTGGAAGTAGGCCGGCAGGGGTGGGGATTCGGCCTCGGGGCGGTGGTGCTAGCATTGATCATTGCGATGATTTACGTCACCAACATGAACTTGGCCCAGCATCCCGAGTTGTGGCGTGACTTGTATCGTGCCAGTCAGGCGGGAACCTCGTTTCCGCATTCGGACAGCGTGGTGCAAGCCCGGTGGTTGTACATGATTGCCGGGGGACTGGCCGCGGTGGCCTTGCTGCTGGCTTGGATGGGAGCCAATCCGAAAGACGATGCCGATGCTCAAGGGGAATACCAAAGCCAATTGGCCGGGCCGCTCAGTCTGGCCGGGGGAGCAGGAGCGTTGATCTGCGGCGCGTGGATCTTCTTCGGTCAGATCGGGGCGGTGCGGGAGGCCTTTACGGATAACTTCCTGTGGGTACTCGGAGCCTTGTTGTGGACCGCCTCTTGTGTCGGCTTGGCCGGATTCGGTTGGCTCGCCTGGAAGCAACCCACCGGATTGAGCCGCAACCTGCGGCTGCTGTGGAGCGGCATTGCCTTCGTCCAAGTCGCGACGGCCGTGCTGGTCCGCGATGGCCTGCGGGATGCCGCCTTGGGAGTCTCGGGCTTTGATGTCTGGGCTCGCGAAGTGCATGTGAATTGGTCGGTGTTGGGCTTATTCCTGATTTTGTTCGTGGCTGGCTTGGGGGTGATCGGTTGGCTGGTCGCGGTGTCTTTGAAAGCGGGCAACACGGTGCCCGAAGGGGAGGCGTCATGAGTGAACCTGAGAAGAAAGTTGCATTGACCACGACCGAAGCGGGCGTGGCGACCGAAACCAGCGTGGCTGGGGGGGCTAGCGTGGCCACAGAGGCGGACGGGGCGACGCAGAGCGAAGAGACAGAGCAAACCGAGGCGATGCCGAGCAAAGCGCCCGAAGAGATGCATCGGCGGGCGTTTATCTACGGTTTGGCGGCCATGGCCGGGTGCGGCTACGCGGCTGCGATTGGCTATCCGGTGTATCGCTATCTGGCTTCCCCGGTCGAGAAAGCAGCGACCGCGGCGGCAGTCAATGAAATTTCCTTGCCCAAAGCCGACGAACTGCCCAAGGGAAGTGCCCTGATGTTCAAGTTTGGCACCGCGCCGGCGCTGCTGATTCATCATGCCGATGACACCTGGTCGGCCATGTCGGCCGTCTGCACGCACCTGGCTTGCACGGTCCAGTACGAGGCGGACCAGAATCGGATTTACTGTGGCTGTCATAGCGGAGTCTACGATCCGAAGACCGGTGCGAACGTCGCGGGACCACCGCCGCGACCGTTGACGTTGTTCAAGGTGACGGTCCATCCCGGTAGTGTAACCGTGACAAGGGGGTGATATGAGTGAGGCCAAGAAGTCTAGTTGGAAAACCGCGTGCTATCAGTGGCTCGATGAACGTTTGGATCTTGCCGGTTGGCTCGCCTTCGCCAAGAAAAAAACGGTACCCGAACACAAGCACTCGTTCTGGTACTATTGGGGAGGCATTTCCCTATTCCTATTCCTGGTGCAATGCCTGACCGGGGTGCTATTGTTGGTGTACTTCCGCCCGGGGCCGGAAGCCTATGAGTCGGTACGGCAGATCACCTATGAGATTCACTTCGGCTGGCTGATCCGAGCGGCCCACTCGTGGTCGGCCAACTTGATGATCTTTGCCGTGATGGTCCACATGTTCTCGGCGGCGTTTATGAAAGCCTACCGCAAACCACGCGAGTTCACTTGGTGGAGCGGTTTGGCCCTGCTGTTGCTGTCGATGTTGTTCGGCTTCAGCGGTTACTTGTTGGTTTGGGACGAAACCGCCTACTTTGCCACGAAGGTCGGCCTGGAAATACCGCATTCGCTGCCGTGGATCGGGCCGTTTCTTGCCGATCTGGCTCGGGGGGGGCCAGATGTTTCGCCGACGACACTGCAACGCTTCTTTGCTTTGCATGTCGTGGTCATCCCCGCGATCTTCACTCCCATTTTGGTGTTCCATCTGTGGCTGGTGCAAAAGCACGGCAATGCGGTGCCCCCTTCGGAAGAAGCCAAACCGAAGGAACAACGCAAGTCGATTCCCTTCTTCCCCAACTTCCTAATGAAAGATCTGGCGATGTGGCTGATCACTCTGAATGTGATTGCCATTCTCGCCTCGATGTGGCCAGTGCAATTGGGACCAGCGGCCGACCCGTTGAAACCCGCTCCGGTGGGCATTCACCCGGAATGGTATTACATGAGTTCCTTCCAGGTGTTGAAGATCTTTGGAGCGTTGTTCCCGGGCACGACCGGCGAAGTGTTGGGAATGATCCTGTTCACGCTCGGCTTAGTCTTGTGGGCTTTGCTGCCGCTGTACGACACGAGTTCCCAATTCGGCAAGCGGGCCAAGCAAGCCACCTATTTCATCTTGTTCGCCTTGTTCGTGCTGGTCACTACGACCATCTGGGGCTACCTCGCATTATAAGCGATCGTGCAGAGAGGAAGGTTGTGCGATGAATTATCCTGTTTGGGATGTGCCAGTGATCGGTAGCGGTTGGGTCATTGGCATGATTGCCATCTTTCATGTGCTGGTGTCGCACTTCGCGGTGGGCGGAGGGATCTACTTCGCTTTCGCCGAATATAAGGCACGCAAGGAAAAGTCGAAAGAGTGGCTCAGTTACCTCAAGGGACACTCCAAGTTCTTTCTGGTACTGACCGGCGTCTATGGTGCGGTGACCGGCGTGGGGATTTGGTTTGCCATCGGGTTGGCTCATCCCGAAGCGACCAGCACGCTGATTCACAACTTCGTCTTCGGTTGGGCAATTGAATGGGTGTTCTTCATCGTCGAGTTGAGTGCCGCGGCGGTGTATTACTACACTTGGGACAAAATTCCCGCCAAGCTCCACCTGAAGATTGCCTACCTGTACGCGGCAGCTTCGGTACTCACGTTGGTGATCATCAACGGCATCCTGACGTTCATGTTGACGCCGGGGCAAGCGTGGTTGTCGGTCGCCGGAACGGGCAAAGAGGCCGATCAATTCTGGCTGGCGTTCTTCAATCCGACGTATTTCCCCAGCTTGTTCTTACGCTTGGCGGTCTGTTGTTCGATGGCCGGCATCTTCGCTTTGGTGACCGCCTCGCAGATTGACTCCGAAACCCTGGGGGCCTTCAAGGTGCTGGTCGTGCGTTGGTCTACCCGTTGGCTATTCCCGTCGTTTCTGCTGATGCCGATCTTCTTTCTGTGGTATTTGGCTGTGGTCCCGGAAGAAAGCAAGGGATTGTTGCAACTGGGGATGCAAACCATTGGCCAGGGGACGTTTACGCAAGTGACCCGGGCGGCGCTGGTGTCGGTGATGGGATCGGCCACGGTGCTGGCGATTGTGTATTTCATCGCTTACCTGTATCCGAAAGACTTCGGCACCGGCCATGCGTTTGCGGTGTTGTTCATTGCCTTGTCGGCCACGGCGGCGACCGAGTATGCCCGCGAAACGCTCCGCAAGCCGTTCGTCATCAATCAGCACATGTACTCCAGTGGCGTGCGGCAAAACGAACGCGACAAGTTCAATCAGGAAGGCTATTTGACCCATTCTCCGTGGGTGAAGCCGGAAGAAAAGCAACAATGGGCGTCACAGCAACCGTTGGCCCATGCGGACCAGGTGGAACGTGGTCGGCTGATCTTTCTGGGACAATGCGTGAATTGTCACACAGTCAAGGGCTATCGTTCTATGGAAATCCTGTTGGGCGAACGCGATCGCAAGGCGATCGGTAGCTTGCTCGAAACCTTGCACGCGGCCAAGCCGGATAGTCCCTATACGAAGTTCATGCCGCCGTTGGTCGGTACTGTGGCGGAACGCGAAGCGTTGGCCGACTATCTGTCGACCCTGGGCACCAAGCCGCTTTCGTCGTCCCCACTGATGGCCGAGCATCGAGCCAGCGATCCGACCGTTCACAAGTGATACGCTAGGGAGGTCGGTGAAACACCCGCGGACTGGCGTCCGCAGATCCTATCGTGGCGCAAACCATCAGTGAGCCGACGACGCGAGTCGTCGGGGGATTCCAAACCTCTGGCGATTCACGTCGGCCGGTTCGCCCAAAACTTCCGTCGATGCGCGTTTCTGAGCGGCGGGCGTTCGCCCGCCATGTCCGTTGGCTTCCGTGGGGAGAAGATCGGTTTTTCTCGGCCAATAAGAGGGTCCGACTGGGAAATTCCGCGATGCGCCTTACAATCAATCTCCGATAGAGGAGGGAGAGGGTGCCGTGCGCGTGTTGCATTTCGACTGTTTCAGCGGCATCAGTGGCGATATGACCCTGGCCGCTTTGATCGATGCGGGAGTCGATGCCACTGCCATTCAAGCAGGGCTAGACTCGCTGGGGTTGCCCATTCGCTTGCAGCGGCAGAAGGTCCGTAAAGGGGGCTTTGCCGCGACTCAGGTCACGATCGACGCTCCCGATCAAGCGACGCACCGGTATTTGGCCGATGTCGAACACCTTTTGCAGTCGGCCACTCTGAGCCGGCCCCAACGCGAACTCGCTTTGCGGATCTTTCGTCGGTTGGCTGAAGCCGAAGCCGAAGCCCACGGGATGCCGTTGGAGCAGGTGCATTTTCACGAAGTCGGTGCCCTCGACAGCATTGCCGACATCGTCGGTGTAGCGATCGGGCTGGATCTGTTGCGGGTGGACTACATCACTAGTCGTTCGGTGGTCGTGGGCAGTGGTACGGTCCGCTGCGCTCATGGGGTGATGCCCGTGCCCACTCCCGGGACTGCGGTTCTGCTCCGCGGAGTCCCCCTCGCCGCGACGCATTTGAAAGGCGAACTGACCACCCCTACCGGAGCAGCAATTCTGACGACGGTCGTTCAAGAATGGGTCGATGCTCCCACGATGCAGTTGCAAACCATCGGTCATGGTGCGGGCCGAAAAGAATTTCCCGATCAACCGAACCTGTTGCGTCTGCTCATCGGCCATCGTGCCGACGCGCTGGGAGCGGCTGTCACTGCGGGGAACGCTGCCCAAGCCGATCGGGTATGGATCGTCGAAACCAATCTCGATGATGTTACTCCGGAGATTGTCGGCTTCACCTTGGAACGGCTGTGGACCGTTGGGGTTTTGGATGCGTTCACGATGCCGATCCAGATGAAAAAACAGCGGCCCGGCGTGCTGCTGAGCGTGATCGTGGCCCCCGAACAACTCGATGCCGTCGAGAAGGTGCTGTTTCAGGAAACCGGCACTTTCGGTATCCGTCGGACGTTGGCGTTACGCTCGAAACTGCAACGCGAAAGCTGCGAAGTGGTCACCCGCTGGGGGCCGATCCCGGCCAAACGCGGCTGGCGAGACGATGGCTTTGCTCTGGTCACGCCCGAATACGAGGCATGCGCCCGGATCGCACGCGACCATCAGGTGCCGCTCCGCGAAGTGTACGACGCCGTGCGCAGTGCCGCGGCAGCAGCGTCGATGGCGACCACAGCGGCAACGACAGCGACGGCGGCAACGGAAGGAACGGCTTCGGCAGCAGCAGCGACAACGACAGCAACGAAAGCTCCCTGACGAACGAGCCGTCCGATTGGGGAATCTGGCGGGGGAATCTGGGCAGGGTGGATTTTTTTCCGAGGTTTTCAACAGTTGAGACGCTCATGCGCACGGCGAAACAGATTCGGCAACAGTTTATCGATTTTTTCGTTCAAAAGTACGGTCACACGTTTGTTCCGTCGTCCAGCGTGGTGCCGCTCGACGATCCCACCTTGCTGTTCACCAATGCCGGGATGAACCAGTTTAAGGATGTGTTTCTGGGCACGGGGTCGCGCCCTTA
>CALEEC010000043.1 GCA_937949245.1 uncultured Gemmataceae bacterium
ACCGAGCGGCGGGCGTCAGCCCGCCGTGCCAACGCGCCGTGTCCGTTGTCAGCAACTCTGCTGACTCACGTCTGCCGGTTCGCCTAAGCGTGTTGACGGTCGGCCAAGTGGGCACGTCTTGGCGTTCGCCGAGGGTTTCGCTACGACAACTGGTAAGGGAGAAACCGTCGCTGTGTCGTGCGAGACGCATCATGTCGAAATTCGCCGTTATTCTGCCCGCGGCGGGAAAGTCGTCGCGTTTTGGTCAGCGAGAAAAGAAACCCTTCATCGCGCTCGACGGCCGAGCGGTTTGGCTGCGCGCCGCCGAGGTGTTCGTCAATCGGCCAGATGTGGTGCAAACGCTCATCGTCATTGCTCCCGAAGATCGCGAAATGTTCACGCGACGTTATGCGGCCAACCTCGCGTTTATGGATATTCAGTTGGTCGAAGGGGGAGCCGAGCGGTTTGAATCGGTCGCGAACGCTCTGGCCAAAGTCCGTGAGGATGCTGAGTTTGTCGCCATTCATGACGCGGTTCGGCCAGGGATCAGTTCCGTTTTGGTCGATGCCGTCTTCCATCGGGCGGCTCACACCGGGGCAGCGTTGCTTGCCTTGCCGGTAGCGGACACGATCAAACGTGCAGACGCCCAGCAATGCGTCGCTGCGACGATCTCGCGCGAATCGCTCTGGCTGGCTCAAACTCCTCAGGTCTTTCGGCGGGATTGGCTGATGGAAGCCTACCGCCGACGGCACGAATTCACCGACCCCATCACCGACGACGCCCAACTGGTCGAAGCGCTGGGACATCCGGTCCATCTGGTGCCCGGCAGTTTGACCAATCTCAAAATCACCACTCATGCCGACTTCGTCGCGGTCCAGGCGTTGTTGAAGGCTCAGGCTGCTAGTGACAAAGGCCCTCGCTTCGCCCATCCGTTCGGCGACGAAGCCCAGTGGTGATTTTCACCAACGCAATACGCACCTGCCGTGTTTCTCTCTGTATCGCCTCATGGGGGAGATAGCACGGCAACGGCCATCGATCCGCTCAAGCTTCGGCTTCGTGATCCTTGGTCGGCGGATGTGCGGATCGATTTCCCTCCCCAGGGGCGGAACCTTTCTTTCTGCGGAGGTAGCTTCTCATGCTTCGCCAAGTGTCCGTCGGTCTGTTCGTGGTGGCCACGGGGGTGGCCGTCGTATTCGCCCTGCGGCACGATCCGACCCAGGCGCAACCGGCACCAGCCGAGACGCCCCCAGCAGTACGTCAGCCTGCCGCGGATGCTGTGGCCGCCCAGCCGGATCGGCCGCTGAAACCGATTCAGCCGTTGCCGGTCACCCAAGTCGTGCTGTTCAACTCCGGCGTCGGCTACTTCCAACGCGAAGGCCACGTCGAAGGAGACTCTGTCATTGAACTGCAGTTCGCCGCGGCGGACATCAACGACCTGATCAAAAGCCTAGTGCTTTCCGATCCGAACGGCAAAGTGATGCCGTTGCGCTACGACAGCCAAGAGCCGATCGAAAAGACCCTCCGTAGCTTTGCCCTCGATCTGAGCAGCAATCCTAGTTTCGGCGAATTGCTCTACCAAGCCCGCGGCGAGAAAGTGGAATTGACGCTGCATGCTGGCCCGGCAGTGATGCCCAATACGCTCAGCGGCATTATCATCGGCATGGAATCGCAACCCAAACTCGGCCCCAGTGGTACTCCCGTCGGCGAAACCGAACTGCTCAACCTGCTTTGTCCCGAAGGCATTCGCAGCATTCCACTGACGCAGGTATCGCGCCTTCGCTTCCTCAATCCGATGTTGGAAAGTGAATTTCGCCGGGCTTTGGAAGTGGTCGCACGGGGGCACGACAGCCAAAAGAAAGCCGTCCGTGTCCATTTCAAAGGAGAAGGCAAACGTGCCGTGCGTATCGGTTACGTTGTCGAAAATCCCATCTGGAAAACCAGCTATCGCTTACTGTTGGACAAGAAAGGGCCGGCGAAACTGCTGGGGTGGGCGGCCATCGAAAACACCTCAGACGAAGATTGGAACAACGTGAAACTGACGCTCGTCTCGGGTCGGCCGATCTCGTTCCAGATGGATCTGTACCCGCCGCTGTTCCTCCCCCGGCCGACGGTCGAGCCGGAATTGTTCGCGTCGCTGCGTCCGCCGGCTTACGCGGGGCCGCTTTCTAGCATGCAGGGGATGGCTTTGGCCAACGCGGCCAATCTGGGATTCGCCGGGGCGGGACTGCAAGGGCCGTCGAACAGTGGCATTCAGGTCAATCCGGCCATGGGGCAGTTGGGTAATCTCGGCAGTCCTGTGGGGACGTCCAGCGGCACGAGTTGGAACCGCTTCCAGAACCTGCAACCCAACTCGGCCGCGCTAGCGAATCGTCTGACTTATCAGGAGTTGCAGCAGCGCCGCAGCGGACGCGCTGATCCGAACCATCCGCCCAAGTCGCAAACGGCCGCGGAAGCCAAAGAGAATCTCGCTCGGATCGGGAATGCTATTGCCAATCTTGATCGCGAGGCCATCGAGGCAGCATTGGCGGCCGGGAATATCGGTCATCCGAGCCGCTATCCCATCGAAGAGAAGGTGACACTACCGCGGCAGCAATCGGCGTTGTTGCCGATTTTAGAAACGCCGATCGAAGGTTCGCGCGTCAGCATCTACAATCCAACCGTCCATGCCCTACATCCGCTGTTGGGCTTGAAGTTCAAGAACACCACCAAGCAAGCATTGATGCAAGGGCCGATTGCCGTCTATGATGAAGGCGTTTTCGCAGGGGATGCTCGCATCCTCGACCTGCAACCCGACGAAGAGCGGCTGATCAGCTACGCGGTCGATCTGGCCACCGAAGTCAAGACGTTGGATCGCGTCGAGCCAAGCCCCGAGATGACCGTTTCGCTGCGTGACGGAACGCTTCATGTGCAGTACCGCTTGCGTGCGACCCGCAGCTATGTCATCCACAATCGTTCGGGCCAAGACCGCACGGTGATTCTGGAACAGCCGGTGCGTGAAGGCTGGAAGTTGGTCGAACCGGCTCAACCTGCCGAGCGGACCCGCGATCTGTATCGCTTCGTTGTTCCGGTGAAGGCAGGGGAGTCGGCCAAATGGGAAGTTGCCGAGGAACAACCCCGGCTCGACCCGTTTACCATCACCCGCAATCCCAACTGGAATGGCTTCTCGACGACCTTGGGATTGGATGTCTGGACCGAACAACAACGCACGCCGGAAGATCAGTTCGGCCTCGAACTGGTGCGTGCTTCGCGGGGCGGGGCTGGCAAGACGAACTTGCAAGTGCAAGCTCCTAGCGGCAGCAGCGGTAGCAGTGACGATCGGCTTTGGGTCACGCACAAGGATCGACGCACAATCCGCTATTTCCTGCGGAACCGTTCGACGATCGAGCGTAAGATCACGCTGGAACATGTTACGCCGACCGATCGGGTGCTGAGCGATGCCACCGTGCCACCGATCCGCGAAGGGAGTATTCACCGCTACCGCTTCGAGTTGAAAGTGCCGGCAGGGCAGACGATCCAACAGGCGATCATCGAAGAACGCCAATATGCACTACCGGAGACGTTCACGTTGACGAGTGTGCCCACCGCGGCTCCACGGCCCGGCTCGAAAGATCCGCCGGTGCAGCGCTTCGTCACCGAGTTGGGCTTTGAAGTGTGGACCGAACATCTACCGCCCCGCAGCATCTTGACCGAAGCGAAGATCGTTCAGGGGGGGATCGTCGAAAAGGTGAAGTGGACCGAGCAGATGATTTTGCACATCCGCAACCGCACCGCGAAAGCTCGGACCTACCAAGTGGAACACGTCGTGCGTCCCGATTGGACATTGCAAACCGATGCCAAGCCGGTCGAAGGTGCCGGCCAACGCTATCGCTTCGCGGTGAACGTCGCTGCCGACGCGACCGGCCAACAGGCGTTCCTTGAGCATCAGACCGTCAGCCGTGAACGTGCCATCGCCAAGCTGAAGCCGGACGAACTGAAGGAACTGCTCGAAAGTCCCATCGTCAGTGACGCGGTGAAACGGACCATCCGCCAAGGCTACGAATTGTCACGACAGATGGAGGCTCTGACTGCCGCGATCGACGAACTGACCCGTGACATCAAGAGCATCACCGACGAGCAAGAACGGATTCGCTCGAACTTGGAGAAACTTCCCCGAGACTCGGCGATCTACAACCGCTTGTTGGAAAAAATGGACAAGACTGAAAGCAGTCTCGAAGCGGCGCAGCAGAATCGCGCCAAGAAGCAAAACGAACTGCGTGCCTTACGCACAGAGTACGAGACGACCATCGCGACCGCCAACGTCGAGTGACGCGGCATAGCATCATCGCGTCGGTGGATGCTGTGGGAGGCAGAACGGGGAACCTCGGGTTTCCCCGTTCGTTGTTTCTCGGGAAAAGAACTCGGCTGGACAATCTTGCGGAATTGCGTTCCAATTCGGTCAACCAATTTCTGGAGTCGCGAGGGATGGATCTCCACATGAACGAACTGTGCTTGGTGACCGGCGGTGCAGGGTTTATCGGTTCGCATTTGGTCGAGGCGTTGACACAGCAACGTCGGCCGGTGCGGGTGCTGGACGATTTCAGCACGGGGTTACGCTCGAACCTAGCCGGGCTGCGCTCGGGGGTGGAAATTATCGAAGGCTCGTTGACCGATCCGGCCACCGTTGCCCGCGCGCTGCGTGGGGTGGGAGTGGTCTACCACTTGGGGGCGTTGGCGTCGGTAGCACGCAGTGTCGAGAATCCGGCGGCCACGCACGAAGCCTGCGCCACCGGGACGTTGTATCTGCTCGATGCGGCTCGCAAGCATGGTGTTCGTCGTGTGGTTTATGCGGCCAGTTCGAGCGCCTACGGCGGAGCGTCGGGAGAAGGCGGGCAGA
>CALEEC010000044.1 GCA_937949245.1 uncultured Gemmataceae bacterium
CGCGAATATCTACGCCGAATTTGGAAATGAAGTAGTTCGGATTCAGCGAACCAGTCTTCAATTGCAAAATCATCTCGCGGATCAAGCGGTCGCGGGGCGTTACCGGCAGCGCGCGTCCCAGTGGAAGTTGGCCTTGCTCCAACTTGGCGAGGTATTGTTCCCAAGTATCGACGTTCTGCACATGCACCCCGTTGAGATGCCCGAACGAGGCGACCCCCGTGCCGAACATGTCGGCACCATGCCACAACGCATCGCGGTAGACGAACTGCGTCTTGGCCTTGTTCCGCACCACCGTGTAGGCACTCGAAAGCTCGTAGCCGGCTTGTTGCAAGGTGTCGAAGGCATATTGCACCCAGGCGCGTTTGGTGGGCCAATCGGCGATGCTGGGGTGGGCGTCGTGGCTGCCTTGGACTTGCAATTCCTTGGAAAACACCGTGTTGAACGGCAATTCCATCTGGTAGATGGTCACGCTCTCGGGCGCTAGTTCGATCGTTTTGCGAACGCACTCTTTCCAGTTGTCCCACGTCTCACCCACCATGCCGGCGATCAGGTCGATGTTGATCTGATCAAAGCCCAACTCGCGAGCCCAAGCGTAGGCACGGAAGATCTCGGCCGACAGGTGCGCTCGGCCATTAGCTTCGAGAATCGCGTCGGAGAAGTTTTCGACGCCCAGGCTCAAACGAGTGACTCCCAATTGGCGTAACGTCTCCAACTTGTGCTGTTGCAGGGTGCCGGGTTCGCATTCAAAGGTCACTTCACGGGCTTGATTCCAAGGCAGAATCGCTTGCAGACGTTGCATCAACCCGGTCAATTGCGTGGCACTGAGATACGAAGGCGTCCCTCCGCCGAAGTAAACGTAGTCGAGCGATCGGCCACCGACGAACGGAGTTTGGCTGTACAATTCTACTTCGCGGACCAAAGCATTCAGATACGCCTCCACGTCTCGCGCGTTCTTGTCGGTGTAAACGCGAAAGTAGCAGAATTTGCAGCGTTTGCGACAAAACGGAATGTGCAGATACAATCCCAAGAGCGTCTCCGGAGTCGGCGGTTGTTGCAGTACCCGCTCCGCATCGGCAAGGTGGTTCGGCTTCCAAAACGAGAAAGGGGGATAGTTAGCGATAAAGTAATTGCCCAGACCGGTCTTTTCCTGCTGGGAGGGCTCGTTGGAGATGACTGGTAAGCTCATGGAGTATCGCTCCGTAAGGACGGCGGGGATCGAGGCATCTTCATTCTAGCGATTCCCTCGACCAACGAAAATCGTTCTCTACGGAGAACCCGCCTTATCCGAGAACCGAAGAACCGCTCTGTGTTTGTTGCCACCGATGCGACTGCTTCATTCGGATGACCTAGCGTTCCTTCTCCTGCTGTTGGCATAGCGGCGTGAAAAATCTCAGCAACGGCCTTCGCTGGCCCGAGTTCTCGAACCGAGAGCAAGCCCAGGACGGTGAAAAATTCCCAGGGACACTCAGGCCATTTATACCACTTCGGCCTAAGATGGCGCTTGTAGCAAGACTTCAACAGTTCCCTTCGAGAAATCTCGTAGAAATTGTTCGCCGCATTGGCTTCGCGTAGGACAAACCGCAGAAAGATGGTAGCATAAGAGAACATCCTTTCTATTTATGGATCTCGTGGGACTTTTTCCATGAGCGACGCAACCGAAAAAGTGGATATCTGGTACATCCGCCTACCGGAAGGCGAGACGTTGCGAGCCAACAGCACGGCCGCGGTACGGCATCACATCGAAACCGGAAAGATTCCCCGAACAAGCTGGGTCCGTCGCGATCCTGAAGCGGAGTGGACCCCGCTGGAATGGGTCGGCGATTTCGCCGATTTGCTCGGCGGAACGCGACGCTCGCGTTCCGACACGACCGAAGGACCACGTTCAGGACCGTTGCCGGCCATGCCCCGGCCCGGGAGTACGCCGGATCGCCCCAGTGGTTCTCACGAAGCCATGAAATCTGCTACGTCCAAGGTGCCGTCGGCTTCCGAAAGCAGTCCGGCGGCCGCGAAAGGACAGACCGGCGTTGCCTCGCGATTGGATCCGATGCGGCTGAAAACCATCGGCGTTCGCGGATTCGGCGAAGAACTGCTGGCTGCGATGGATCAAACCTTGGTTTCGGGCAAACTCGTGACCGGATGCGTCACGGGGATGGCTTTGTGGGGCGTGCTGATCGGTGTGCCACGCTTGATGGCCGAAATCGGCATCGGCCCTAGTTGGCTGGCGACTCTGATCGTCGATGCGGTGCAATTGCTGATCTTGGCCTATGCCAACACGCTGCTCATCCGCATCACGCAAGAAGAAGTCACACGGATGAAGTTGGTGCGACTCAGCGACGTTACTCCGGGAGCATCCACATTTGCTCTGCGGTTGTATGGGGGCTATCTGCTGCTGGCGGGGATTGCAGGCACGTTGCTAACACTGTTACGGCATTCGCCCCAGTGGCTGGGAACCTTGGCCCAAGAACTGGACTTGGGTTTATCGATGCTCGAAGTGTTGGCCACCATCATCCACGTGGTGACGCTGCTTGTGGCCGTGGGCTATTGGCTGTTGATCGGCCTGATGTGGCTGTTGGGACCGGTGCTGATTTTTGAGGAACCGCCTCTGGGGACAGCGATACGCGAATGGGCGAGCCTGATTCGCAAGCATTGGCGCCAACTGATGCTTTACGAAGGCTTGGCCCTGATTTTGGGCATGGCGATCACCTTGCCGCTCGGCGTGCCGGTCGCGTTAGCTTACTTCGGCGGTCCGTTGCTAGTATCGGGCCTGCCGCAGCAGTTGACCTTGGCCGTCCTCGCTGGGACCGCGGCGGGTCCGTTGCTCGCTTTTCTGGCGGTGGCCAACACATTCATCTATCTGAATCTTCGCTACGAATCGCCCAGCCGCTAGGTTTGGGGGACTATCGGACGGTGATTCGGCATCTTACTCATCACGTAACCCGACAACTGGCGTCGTCGGCTCCCAAGATTGTGTCGCACGACGATAAGAGCCGCGGACGCAAGTCCGCGGGTGTTGCCGAGCCCCCGACGACTCGCATCGACAGTTCCAATGCGGGTTTATCGCTCAACCGCGTCCGTGTAACCGCGATCGCTCCGTTGCAGCGAACAGAGGAGTTACCGGACCAACGAGGGAGCTATTTCGCGGCGGACAACCACTCGGGCATCGCTTGGATCTGTCCCTGCCGATCGACGCAGGCCAAGGTAGTGGCTCCTTCCGCGATCAACACGTCGTCTCGCAAGACCTGATAATGATGTTCGATCCGTACCGGAGTCGTTCGAGCGACAGTAGTGCGGATGGTCAGCAGATCATCGTAGTACGCCGGTTTTTTGTAACGGACTTCGACCTTGGTCAGCACCAGAAAGTAGCCCGCGTCTTCTAGATCACGGTAGGAGTGTCCCAGTTGCCGTAGCAATTCCGTGCGTGCCTGCTCGAAGTAGACCAGATAGTTGGCATGATGCAATAGCCCCATCCGATCCGTTTCCGCGTAACGCACCCGAATTTGAATGTCGCCCGTCAAAGCCATGCCGTTGATTTCCTAAACCACGAGTCGCCCGATGCTTTGGTTGCCCGTTGCTTCGCCCTCGATGATCGATTGTCTCCGCGGATACGTTCGATTCCACGCATCTCGCGCACGACAGCCGATGGTTTCCTCGGTTGGTTTCCGAGTTTGCCGCTGCGCCGGGACTTCACCACGCGGCTTCGTACACCGAGAGAAGATCCGCCTCGGTGACCGGCCGCGGATTGAAGCGTGCCGTCCATTGTTGGTTAGCTTCCTCGGCCAGCAGGGGAAGAATACTTTGGCTGACTTCGCAATCGCGTAAGCGGGTCGGCAATCCGGCCAAGCGGACGAAATGGCTAATCCGTTGCGCCAGCACCTCCGCAGGGTCTTCCCCGTCGCGGTTCAAGCCTACCGTGTCGACCAATTCGGCGTACAGATCGGACACCACCGGTGCGTTGAAGCGTATCACATGGGGCAGCATCAAGCCGATAGCAATGCCGTGGGTGATCCCATAATGGGCTGTCAGGGGATTAGCACAAGAATGACAGATACCGAGCATCGACAGTTCGATCGACGCCCCAGCATGATTCGCTCCCAACTGCATCGCGCTGCGAGCGGTCAAATCGGTCGGCGAGGTGAGTACCGTTTCAAAATGGGGTTCGAGATAACGCCAAGCCGAGCGGGCAAACATCGTGGAGAAGGGATTCCGCTTCGTGCAGACGAACGATTCGATGGCATGAGCCATCGCATCAATCGCGGTCACCGAGGTGACCATTTTGGGCTGAGAGACGGTCACCTCGGGATCAAGGACAGCAACCCGAAACGCGACTTTGCGGTCGCCACAGGCCATTTTCAGATGGGACGATTCGTCGGTAATCAACGCATACGATTGCGCCTCACTGCCGGTGCCTGCGGTGGTCGGCACACCGATCGAGGGGAGCATCGGTTTGGTCACTTTGCCGAAGCCCTTGTAATCGGCCATCTTCCCGCCGTTGGTTAGCAGGAAATTGATGCCCTTGGCCGCGTCCATCGACGAACCTCCGCCGACGGCGACCAGAAAATCGATGCGGTGTTGCCGGGCGCATTCCACCCCTTGGGCGACCGTCTTGGTCGTGGGATTTTCGATCACTCCGTCGAACACAAAGACATCCAACCCCGCTTCGCGAAGATACTGGATGGCCCGCTGCGGATGGCCCGCTTTCTCTAAGCCTGGATCGGTGACC
>CALEEC010000045.1 GCA_937949245.1 uncultured Gemmataceae bacterium
CCATCATCGCCGGCATCGCTCAAGCGACTTTTCCCGATGGTGCCGGCATCGATTGGCAAGGCTTTGCCGACGATTACTCCAAAATCCGCGAAGCCATCGAAAAGACGTTACCCCACCTGTTCTACGACTTCAATCGTCGCATCGATACCCCCAACGGCTTCGGCTTCTACCTAGGCAATGCTGCCCGCGAACGCCGCTGGAATACCCCCAGCGGGAAAGCGACATTTTTTATCCATCCGATCCCCGATTTATCCCTACCCCCAGGCCAACTTCGTCTAATGACCATTCGCTCGCACGATCAGTTCAACACCACGGTTTACGACCTGAACGACCGCTATCGTGGGATCTACGGCGAACGTGAAGTGATCTTCCTCCATCCAGCGGACATTGCCGAACGCGGCCTGAAGCCGGGACAGTTGGTCGACATTCACAGCCATTGCCACGAAGACCACCTGACGCGTACCGTGCGACGATTCAAGATCGTCCCGTATGACATTCCCCGCGGCTGTGCTGCAGCATACTTTCCCGAAACCAATGGCTTAGTTTCCAAAGATAGCCATGCCTTGGAAAGTCGAACTCCATTGTCGAAGTTCATCCCGATCACCATCGAAAAGTCGGCCGATTCGTGAAGTGCCGCTAGTTGGCCGACTAATGAAAGCGCCGACAATCTGCGAGCAGTCGACGTGAATCGACGCAGACAAGGCCAACCATGGAGATGGGGGGAATTCGCAGACAACTGGCATCGTCGGCTTCCAAGAACGAGGACAACGCATGCCACTCTCCCCTTGCCCGCCGCGGTCAAGTCTGCCACTTGAACTCGCCGAGAGAGACTCTGTCTACATGTCAACATGTCAACGAAACCCCTTCTGGGGCGTCGAGCATGTCCACAAAACCCTTCCTCGGAGAGTTGCTCTGTCCACGACTGCGGATTTCCCAGCGGTAGACGAGGTTTCGTGGACAGTTGACAGGGGGAACACTCGACAAAACCATGAGGTGGGTTTCGTGGACAGGGTGTCCACGAAAGACCTTGGTACTGCAGATAGTTGCTTCGCCCACCGCAGTCGGCTCGAACTTTCAAGCGGTGGGGAATGGGGATCGGTTTATCGCTTCCGCCAAATGTCCTCGGTCGGAAGGTTTTGTTGCGTCAGATAATCCGCGACTTCGTTCCACCATCGGGCCGCATCCATCGGGTAACCGGCAGTAGGGCGCAACTGAGGCACTCGATCGCACCAATAACGGTTGAATTGCAGCATGCACACTTCGCGCAGATATTTGGCATGCATCGAGGCCAGGGCTACTGTGGCATGCAGTGCGTCTGCTTTGGCTAAGAATCGCACCTCGACGGCACGTTCCGGCAGACGCAAAGCGTAGACGCTACATTCGGAGCTTTCTTCCTGGATGCTGATGCGTCGTGCATCGGGGAAGATTCCATGCAAGACTGCCGCATACTGATTGCGACCACCGAGTTTGTCGATGTGAAATAACAGCGGTTCCCCGGCAGGCGCTTCGCCGCGGCAGGCACGCATCAGCAAAGTCAAAGCCTCGATCGTAACCGCGGCTTTAGAATCTTGGGCCGCGACGATGCGATTGAACCAGCGTGCGGAGATGATCACCGTATGCATCTGCCAGGATGAGATGGCAGCCGCGTGGCGGAACGCCTCCCAGCGTTGTGCCATCGTGGCCAACTCCTGAGTCGTGGCGGCAAGCGGTAACCGTTGCTCGCCCTGGAACCAAGATTCCGCTCGCACTTCCGGCCAAGCTTCGGGCAGCAGACCCACTGCTTGCAGGTACTCGTTCCAAGTCCCCCCTGGGAGACCGATCAGATTCCGTTCTAGGCGAGCCAACCCTTGGGGACCGGCATGAACCGCTTTGGAATCGTCGATCACCCAGCGCGTATCTCTGGGGCCGCGAGCACGGCGAATCCACTGCGGATACCGCGTCCACCAATCATCGCAAGCATCACTGCCGCTGGACACCCCTACGACCATGGCTGTGACGACCATAGGCCCCAGGTTGGGGCCGTAGCCCGCTTCGTCGATTCCAATGACGATCGGCATGCACAGTATCCGTTCTACGGGTACGCCCCAATTATTCCGGGAAGGGTGCCTTCGGAGCAATGGGCTTGCCTTCCCAGATGGCAACGCCATCGCGATAGATCAACAGGCGATGTCGACTTCCGGGAACCGGATCAGCGTTGATCTTGGGCAACCACTTGGCCAACTCTTGGCGTTGGTTGGCGTATTGGGGATTCGGAGCCAAGTTGGTCCATTCGTGCGGATCGGTACGCAAATGGTAAAGTTCCTCGCTACCATCGGCGTAACGAATGTAACGCCAATCTTCGGTACGCACGGCATGATTGTTCTGATTATGGGTGGTGATAGCCGGCCACGCGCGGGGAGCGTCGGCCTTGCGTAACTGAGGAAGCAAGCTGTGTCCTTCGAGTCCTTCTCGCAGGGGCAAGCCGCAGAGTTCGCACAACGTCGGGTACAAATCGAGCAATTCCACCGGGCGAGAACATTGTCCCCCAGCCGTAATGCCCGGTCCGGCAAAGATCAACGGCACCCGGGTCGAGCGTTCCCACAGGGTGTTCTTGCCGGTGATCCCCTTCTCGCCTAGGTGCCAACCGTGATCGGACCAAAGCACTACGATGGTTTTGTTGGTTAGTCCCGCTTGGTCTAATGCGTCCAAGACGCGACCTACTTGCGAATCCATGAAACTGATGCTCGCCAAATACGAGCGAACCAACGGTTTCCACTGATTTTTCTCCTGCAGAAACTTCAACCGCGGTTCAGGCAACGACCAATGAAGGTACGATGCGAATCGCGGTAAATCCTCGCGGTCGTCTTCTTTCACGGGGGGCATCTGGAGAGTTTCATCCGGGTACAGATCATGCCATTTCTGCAAGGTGTAGCAGGGCACATGAGGTTGTCGGAAACCGATGGCCAGGAAGAATGGCTGCTTTGTTCCTTCCCGGAGTTGGCTGATAGCCCAGTCGGCAACTTTCCAATCTTCTTGCAATTCGTCGCGTTCTGGGAATACTCCCCAATCGACGAGAGGATGTTTGCCCGCGACTTGCACCAACGGTTTGGGCGGACGTGGCCCAAAGGTGCCGTGATACCCCCAAACATCGACTTCCCGGCCATCGACGCGATCGGCTTTGGGCGGGTAGGCGTCGTGAAACACCTTCCCCGTCGTGAGCGTGCGGTAGCCGTGCTGCTGAAAATGTTGCAAGAGTGTGGGATGATCTTTGTACTGCGGAATGGTCCGAAACCACGGAGCCAAGGCGTACACCCCCGTCGTTGACGGGCGCAGACCGAGCAACACACTCGTCCGCGAGGGGTTGCACAAAGGCGCTTGACAGTGGGCATTGCGAAACAACGTGCCTCGCTTGGCCAATCGATCGATGTGGGGAGTCTTCACCTGCGGATGCCCACCGAGGCAACCGACCCAATCGTTCAGATCGTCGATCGAGATGAACAACACATTCGGTTTTTCCACTGCCTGCAATGGAGGTGCCATGCCAGTGACACCCGCAGCCAGCAGAAATAGCATTCGAGGGATCATGGAGTTTCTCTCAGGTGGAGTTTGGAAGTAACCACTAGAATCGTGTTGCCGGCTAGGCTAACACAGCTACGCCTTGAGAATATTCAACCGTGTTCCGTTCTCCGAGTTCCGACTTGGATACTATCGAGGTTCGCTGATTTCCTCGCTAGCAGCCTTGGTCGAACCACGCTTAGCTTGTTGCTCGATTGCTTTCCATTCTTCCACATCCGGGCAATTGCCTCTAACCTCCTCCATCAACGCTGCGGCAGCCTGATAACGTTTCAACCGCAGTAACAATTCGCCGTGCTTGGTGACCATGGTTTTCCAATCGTCGAGCTCGAAATAGTGCCAATC
>CALEEC010000046.1 GCA_937949245.1 uncultured Gemmataceae bacterium
GGCGTCGTCGAAGGATCATGACCATTGCGGTTGTCCGATGGGAGATCCCGCGTCGATTCCCATTCGCCCCGCAACAGCGAGAACATCATCACATCGCGGAATAGGCCACGGTGATACAAACTGGAGCGTAAAGTCCCCTCGAAGTGAAACTGCAGTTTCTCCAACACCCGCACGCTGGCATCGTTGCCGTCCATCACCCGCGCTTGCAGACGCTCGACCTTGTAGGTCTCGAAGGTGTGCTTCAGCAAAGCTTGGGCCGCTTCCGTGACGATACCCTGATTCCAGTAAGGCTCGCCCAGACAATAGCCCAACTCCATCGTGGCGTTGGCCTGACTGACCCAGAAACAGCCAATCGAGCCAATCGGCCCCAACTGCGGCTTGGCACGTAACGTGATGGCTATCGGTTCCGGGACATGCTCTTGATAACGCGATTGGGCGTAATCGACGGCATATTGCCGGCTTTCCTCGCGAGTGCGGTGCGTGTCCCAGAGCGTGAATCGCGTGACGTTCGGATTGCTGGCATAGGCAAAAACCGCATCGACATCGCCTTCGCTAAAAGGCCGCAGAATCAGCCGTTGCGTCGTCAGCGTCGGTGGTAGCCAGTCGCTCATGGGGAGAGGCTCGCTTCGGTGCGCCAAGAATCGATCTGCTGCGGCGTGAACCGGGGAGTACCGCCGGGATGTTGGGCCACCTCGGCCGCGTAGCGATTGGCAAAACGCACCGCCGAACGTAGTTCCGCTCCTTGCAGCGTTTGCGTCAGTAACGCTGCCGTGAAGGCGTCTCCTGCCCCGATGGTGTCGCACACCTGCACCTTGCATCCCGGTTCGGCAAATTCGCCGGCGGCACTACAGACACTGCAACCCCGTTCGCCTCGGGTCACGCACAACAATTCTAGTTTGAGCCATTCGCGCCAAAATTGCCAGGAGGTTCCGACCGAACATGTCGGAAGCATCGAACGCAACCAAGCGAACTCGTCTTCATTGAGCTTCAGCCAATCGGCCAACGCGATCGATGATGATACGATCGTCGCTTCGACGAACGGCGGTCGCAAATTCAGATCAAGCACCTTGCGGGCCGTCGATGCCGCTTGGAGCAATTGCCGAATGCTCGCCCGGCTGACCGGCGATCGTTGGGCCAAGGTGCCGAAGCAGATCGCGGACGCTTCGGCAGCCAGAGCCAACACGGTTGCGTCGGCTTGCAGATAATCCCAGGCGACGTTTTCGACGATGTTGTAACGTGGTTGTCCTTCAGGCGACAACTGCACCACGACGGTTCCGGTGGGATGTTGGGGATCGATTTGGATTCCTGTTGTGTCCATGCCGTGCTGCTGCATGGCGTCGAGAATAGCCCGGCCATGGGTATCGTCTCCGACTCGGCTGATGACACGCACGGGCTGTCCGAGTTGATGGCAGTGAAAAGCGAAATTGAACGGCGCGCCGCCGATTACCGCGGCTTGGGGGAGGATGTCCCAAAGCACCTCGCCCACCGCGACGATGGGGCCGTAATGTGCCATGTTGTTTCCTCATCGGCAAAGTCGTGACTGCAACGCTTGCGTTGCGGAGGTTCCCTTTGCGAAGAATGTATTTTAGGAAACTCTCAGCGGCGGGTGTTCGCCCGCCGTGCAAACACCCGCATTGCAGACACGGCGGGCGGACGCTCGCCGCTAGCTCGACGAGAAGAAGTTTCGCATCAATCGGCAATGGCTACTTGATCTTCGCTTGGAAAGTCACCACGCCGGTCTGTCCGGGTTTGAGTTCGCCGGCGATGTCCCAACGCAGGATCAACGAACCGGCTTCGTTCGGGTTCGTCGTGAACGACGCCTCGCGATCCGACTTGGCCGAGCCGGGGATGTACTCCAATCGTGCCGTCAAACTGTCCGAGATGGCCACATTCTTGATCGGCACCGAACCGGGATTGTGATAACGTAACGTAAAGGTGACCACATCGCCAATCTCATAAGGTCCATGAGGTGGATCGACCGACTTTTTCAGCATCATCTTGCAGTTGGGCACGGCCGTGATGTCGAGAGCTTCCACGACATTGGCTGCCACCAACAGATTGTTGACCTGAGCTACACCCGCCGGAGCGGCAAACAGATCGACTCCGCGTGGCCCCTGGAAGCTCATTTGAATGCTGGGCTTGAGCGTGCCGACGTTGGCTCGCGGAAGTTCGGTGTTGCGCACCAGTTGCGGGGGTAACTTGCCGATGGCCTGCTCCCCGCGAAGGGCCGTCGCTTGCACCAACGGAGGCGTCGGCTGATGCACGTCGTGAGGGGCCGCCTCGACGCGAATGGCCACGAACCGCGGCACACACAAACAAACCCGGCACGATGCCTCTACCCCCTTGCGGTTGCCGATGGTGTATTCGATGGCCGTGTCGGAAGGATCCAGCCCAAACAACCGACCTTCCGGGGAAATGGCCAGCTTCATCTTTTGATCGCCGCCATCGTGCAAGCATTCTTCCGGGGTCGGTTTGGGGCCGAGCAACGGATCGCTCAGCGGCGCGGTGTCGTAGCGGAAAATCGGGGGCAGCGGCGGAGCCGGCAGATACTTTTCGCCGGGCAGCAGGATCGTATTCGCCACGTTCGCAGCGGCGAATTCGCTCTCGGTCAATGGCCGCGACCCGACACGAAACAGCAGCATCGGCCGACCCCGCTCCCCAGCCGCTTCGAGGGCTTCGCGGACGGAAGGCATCTGGAATTCAATGGGTTCCGTCTTGGTCGATTCCTGCGGTAACGCGGTGTCGGGATTTTCCAGGTAGTACAGTTTGGTGACCATCCCGCCATCGAGAACCCGATTCAGGTCGTCGTCGTTGAGGGTCAAAACTACCGGATGCTTCGATAGGTCGAGATCCTTCGGTGGATGCAAAGCCCCGATGACATCCAGCGACGGGTAGAGCTTCAGCAACTTAGCATCCGGTCGCGGGAAGTGGCTGACCTCGAAGCGATAACGATACCCAGGTCGCAAGCCGAAGGTCAGCGGGGCTTCGTAAAGTTGTTGGGGTTGCCCCGGTCGAAAAGCGACCTTGGTGCCGACGGGGAATTGCAGCCGAACGTACAGCAACGACGCGGGCGGCATTTTCGTCGGCGGGCAACACTCTTGCGGCGAAGCCGACAGCGTCAGCGGAAGAAGAAGCGCTAGCGTTCCGAGGTTCATGATCGTTCGCCCGTTTCGTAAGACAGGCCGGCGAACCGGCGAGGGATTTAGAAAAAGCCCGCGGACCAAGGCGATCCGTGGGCTTCAGCATCGAGCTACTGGAGACTTACGACTGTGCATGGGTCGGTCGATCGATAGCCCCATCCGATGATTGTCGGCCGAATTCGTGGAGCATCCGCCGAATCCGGGGAGCGTCGGCCGACCCGCGTTTAGCGTCGCAGTAAGCTCATCGGAGAACTAGGCTTGGAGCTAACCGAGTTGGGCAGCGGCTTAGGAGGAGCCTGCGTCGGGCCGGCATTAGGCTTCTGCGGGGCGCTGCCGCCGCTGGGCGTTCCCATAATCGGCTGGTCCATAATCGGTTGGCCCATCGCGGCCGATCCCGGAGGCGTGTTCATGGCCGGCGAGTGTTTCAGTTCCAGGTCGATGTTGCCCATACGGATCACCAGCAGTACCGTGCCCCGGCGTTCGGCTTCGAGCACCGGATCGACCCCCGGTTCCAATCGGCTGGACACCAACTCGTTGGGCAGTCCCGCGGCGAGGTCTTGGAATTCCTTGCGCGGCAGGTAGATCACCTTCACCAAGAAGTTGCCGTTGAGCACCTGTTCGAGGTCGTCATCGGTGAACGAGACGGGCACCGAACTGTGAGCTAGATAGGCCACCGACTCATGGGTAGCGGGACGGACTTCGAGAGTCGGGTAGAGATCGACTCCGGGCTTCTTGGGAATCTGGCTCAGTTTCAGCCGATAGATGCCCCCTTGGGGGAAGTTGTAGCGTACCGGCGCTTCCAAGCCGGTGTCAATGAGCGTACCCCCAGGGCCGAACCAACTGATTTTCATGCCGGCAGTGGTTTCGGTCGCGGTGAAGTAGACCGAGGTGCGACCGCCTAAAGCAGCCGTGGGCATGCCTTCGGGCAACGCGCCGACCGCAGCGACAGCTCCCTTAGGAATCGGCGTGCCGTAGGCGGGGTGCCGATGCCCATAATTCACCTGTTGCAGGTTGTCAATCGGTAAGTCGTGAAGGTTGGTCGAGGTTTTGTACCCTGCTGGGACGACTCCCCCTTCGGTTTTGGTCGCATGGGCTGGACGCACCCCGTGCGTCAGCGTGCCGGTCCCGGTAGCAGTTGAGGGCATCGGGCCGTGCTCGGGCAGTCCGATGGGCATGTAGGCTTGCCCATTGTGGCCCATGGCCACGGGTTGGCCGTGCGGGCCTTGCAATCCCTTGATTTCCTTGGCATGGCCGACTCGGCCAAAGGTTCCACTGATCGACTCCCCAGCCGGGTTCGAGCTGATACACCCGCCCCCGAGGCTGGCCAGAAGAACGAATGCTCCGGCGGTTCGCTTCATGGCATTCCTTTCCCGAACCTCGCTCCCGACGACCTTCGGCCACCGGGTCGGCGGGCCGTTGGCTCTGTCGCGCTGATGTGCGCTGTCCATCCGATCCGATTCGACATAGCTATTTTCGGCTAATTCGCCCGCAAACTTCGCTCAAATTCGACAACGTCGGCACGACTTTTAGGAGCGTCCTATTGCGCAACACCCGCAGAGAACTTCCCGACCGTTCCGTAGAAGGAATCGCAACGAGTCCTACAATTCCTTCAGCATGGATCGACCGCCCCACGCTAGAGGACGCCGACCGAGAAGAAGGCATGAATCGTAATCGTTATCGCACTATGGCCGACGCGCGGATGATCGTTACGGGAGCCTCACGCGGCATCGGCCGAGCTTTGGTCGAGTTGGCGTTACGTCGGCGGATGCGGGTGGTTGCCGTGGGCCGCGATGCCGCTCGGTTACGCGCCTTGGCCGAGGCTCAGCAAGTCCATGCTTCGCGGCTACGCACCGTCGTCGCGGATGTGACCGTGGCAACCGAGCGACAACGGATCATCGATACCGCCGTGTCGGCTTTTGGAGGCATCGATATTCTGGTCAACAATGCCGGCATCGGTGCCATGAGTTTTTTGGAAGAATCGACGCCCGAGGTGCTGCGGACGATCTTCGAGACGAACTTCGTGGCCGCCGCGGAGATGATCCGGCTGTCGTTGCCGTGGTTGCGTCAGGGCCGAGCGCCGGCGATCGTCAATATCTCGTCGGTCTTGGGCAAGCGTGCCGTGCCGGGGCAGTCGGCGTATTGTGCCAGCAAGTTCGCTTTGCAAGGCTTTAGTGATGCGATTCGTGCCGAGTTGCGACGCGATGGCATCGAGGTGATTGTCATCAATCCCGGGATCACGGCCACCGAGATCGGACGCAACAATCTGGAGCACAAGACCGCTTGGCCGACGATCGTGCATGCGCGCGGAGTTTCGCCCCAGAGCGTGGCGGCCGCGGTACTCTGGAGTTTGCGGCATCGGCGTAGCGAGATGAACCTGACACTTTTGGGGCGATTCTTGGTTCTCGCTAGTCGGTTGTTTCCGCGGGTGGTCGATCTGGTGATTCGTCGGCAAACGCGACGCCATGTCCAGCGATTACGATCGCAGCAACCATCATCCCCTCCTTCAGCGGAAAACCCACCGTCTGCTGCGTCTTGACTCCCCACCGATCGGCGTTTCCCCCAACGAGTCCGTCGTTGGTTCTATTGGCGCACAATCCCCAGAGCCGCGGACGCCAGTCCGCGGGTATTCGATACACCCCCGATGACTAGCGTCGTCGGCCGCTGGCGAGCCGGGGACGTCAGTGACCAGAGGTGTTAGAATCTCCCGACGACTGGCTTCGTTGGCTCATTTCTCCTGTGGGCTTGGCATGCCGCTCGTTGCCGGTTCGGGGTCGATGGGATCGAACCAACGGTAAATCGTCGGCAGCACCAATAACGTCAGCAAACAGGACGTGACCAAGCCACCGATGACCACAGTGGCCAACGGCCGTTGTACCTCGGCCCCGGACCCCGTCGATAGAGCCATCGGCACAAAGCCCAAGGTCGCGACCAAAGCCGTCATCAACACCGGCCGTAAGCGGAGCAAGGCTCCCTCCAACGCCGCCGTGTTCGCATCGCGGCCCGCTTTACGCAGTTGCACTACATAGGTGACCAACACCACGCCGTTCAGCACGGCCACCCCGAATAAAGCGATGAATCCCACCCCCGCCGAGATCGAGAAAGGCAGACCACGTAACCACAACAGGACGATTCCTCCTGTGGCAGCCATCGGAACGTTGAGAAAAATCAAAGCCGCTAAGCGAGCCGAGCCGAACGTCATGTGCAGCAGCGCGAAGATGAGAAACAAAGCCACCGGCACCGCGATCATCAGCCGTTCGCTTGCCTGTTGCAGGTTCTTGAACTGGCCGCCCCAAGTCAGCAGGTAGCCCGGAGGGAGTTTCACTTGCTTATCGACCGCGGCCCGAGCTTCCGCGACGAAACCGGCCAGATCGCGACCGCGGACGTTGCATTGGATGATGGTTCGGCGACGGATTTGATCGCGGCTGATCTGGAGCGGACCATCTTCGATACGCAACTCGGCCAATTCGTGCAAGGGAATCTGTCGGCCCTTCGGATCGGCGATCTTCACTTGCCGGACTTTTTGCAGATCCTCCCGCCAACTCTCGCCCAGGCGCACTTGCAACGGGAAGCGGCGTTGGCCTTCGAAAATTTGGCCCACGGGTCGGCCCCCCAGCGATGCGACCACGTCCAGTACATCACGCACATTGATGCCGTGGCGAGCAATCTTTTTGCGATCGACGATGATCCGCAGATAAGGCAGGCCGCCGGTTTGTTCCGCTTGCACGTCCGCCGCTCCGGGAATTTGATTCAGCACCCGGACGATCTCTTCCGCCTTTTGCCGCAACACGTCGAGATCGTCGCCGTACAAACTGATGCCTACATCCGAACGCACCCCCGCGACCAACTCGGCCACACGCAGTTCGATCGGCTGCGAGAAACTGTAGACGTTACCGGGAACCTCGGCTTTTAATGCCTCTTCCATCGCTTCGACCAGTTCTTCTTTGCTGTCGAAACGCCAGGTGTCGCGGGGTTTGAGCGTGACGATGATATCCGACAAATTCACCGGCATCGGATCGTTGGCAATTTCCGGCCGACCGGTTTTCGAGACGACCGCCTCGACTTCGGGGAACTTTTTGAGGCACTTTTCCAACTTGGTCATCAATTCCACCGAAGTTTCCAGCGATACACTAGGCAGACGCGCCGCTTGGATAGCTACGGAACCTTCATCGAGTTTGGGGATGAACACTGCTCCCATGTTCAGAGCGATAGCCATGCTCCCCAGAAATGCCAGTACGGCGATCGATACGGTCGCCAGTGGCCGACGCATGGTCCAATGCACCAGCGGTCGATAGATCGCCTTGGCCCAACGAATGAGGAACGGTTCGGTTTCACTCACCGAACGCAGGTAGATCGAAGCCAAAGCCGGCATCAAAGTCAATGCCAGCAACAGCGAGTTGAGCAAGGCGAAAATCACCGTCAACGCCATGGGACGGAACATTTTGCCTTCCAACCCCCGCAGCGACAGAATCGGCAGGTAAACCAACAGAATGATGCCCACGCCGAAGACCACCGGGCGAGCCACCTCGTGGCAGCCTTCGCGGATCACCGACGCAGGGGCAGATTCGACGTGATGTTCGTGCCGATACTCGGCCACTCGACGAACGACGTTTTCGATCAGCACCACGGAGCCATCGACGATCAAACCGAAGTCGATCGCTCCTAGGCTCATCAAATTGCCGGACAACCCGGCATACAGCATACCGACGAAAGCGCCCAACATGGACAAAGGCACCGCCAAGGCCACGATGATGCCCGCGCGCAGACTGCCCAGCAGGATTAGCAGCACGAGCACAACCAAGATGCCGCCCTCGATCAGGTTTTTCGTCAGGGTGTGGACGGTGCGTTGCACCAATTCGGTGCGATCGTAGTACGGATCGATGACAACTCCCTCGGGGAGCGACTTTTCGATCTCGGCCAAGCGCTCTTTGACACGTTGGACGACGACACGAGAATTTTCCCCGGCCAAGAGCATCACGGTGCCGATGACCGCTTCTCCTTGGCCGTCGCGGGTCGCTGCTCCTTGACGCAAGATGGGAGCGAACCGCACCTTGGCCACCTGATGCAGAAAAATCGGCGTACCATCCTCCCGGCTGTCGAGAACGATGTTGCGTAGGTCGTCGAGCGAACCGATCAATCCCTCGCCCCGGATGACACGCTGTTCCTGCCCGCGGAGGATGACGTAGCCTCCCCCCTCGTTGCCGTTGTTGTCGCGTAAGAGCCTGTCCAAAAAGCAAGATTAACGTGTAAGGCGGCGGACCATCACATGGATCATCGAGACATACACGAACGCGGTGCTGCTCGCCGTCGTCCGCTCGTAGTCTTTCGCCAGCCGGCGGTAACGGTTTAGCCAGCCGA
>CALEEC010000047.1 GCA_937949245.1 uncultured Gemmataceae bacterium
CGTCCTTCGCGATCAGCCAATACGGCAAGCACTTCTTTGGGCAGATTTTTCGGCCGGACTGCGGGGGGCAGTTTCTTAGCATCCCATTTGACAAACGGAATGTCGTTGGCCGGTTCCTGAGCCGTGAGCGAGGCACCCCCAATCAGCAGAGCGCCTAGCAGTAGACAGCGAGGATAACGCATAAGGGTCAAGTCTCCAGAGAAGGGAGGAAGGATCGTCGCGAAATCCTTGGGCAAAAATCGTGCCACGGTAAGTCAATCAGACCTCAGCGGGACTCGGCGGCATGACTCCGAGTTGTTGGGCCAAGTCGGTGAGTAATTTCCAGGTGCCGTCGGCAATGGGGATTCCTTCTTTTTGACGTTGCCGCCGGACGTTTCGTTCAGGATCGCCGGGCAAAACGATCGACGATACCCCCTCCGCCCTGGGGCAACTGCGAACAAACTCGGCCAGATCGTGGGCGGTACGCAAGAAATGTTCGCGTCCGCCCAACTGTTCGATCGACAGCAGAATCAGGACCACCGAATTACCTAGCCCCGGCAACGGTCGATCAGGTCGGCTCGATTCCCCTCCCGATAATCCCCCGGCAAACAAGTCGAGCATGAATCCCAAGCCGAAGCCCTTATAGGCTTGCGAACCGCCCATCGGTAAGATGGTTCCCCGCGGTTCGTGATAAAGGACGCTCGGATCGGTTGTTGGTCGGCCGTGAGCGTCGAGCAGCCAGCCTTCGGGGACCGGTTCGCCCTTCTGATAATGGACCCGTACTTTCCCCTCGGCGCAGGCACTCGTGCCGAAGTCTAAAACCAGCGGATCGGTCGGCGTCGGGGCACCTAAGCACAGCGGATTGGTACTGATGCGTCCTTCGATTCCGCCGGGAGGAGCCACCCGACGGCCGGAACCATGCGAATTTACGGTGGCAAACAAGGCCATGCCCTCGGCCGCGGCTCGTTCGGCATATTCGCCCAATCGACCGATGTGCCCGCAGCGGCGGAGCGTGCCCACCGCCACGCCCAGCGTTCGCGCTTTGGGAAGAATCCGCTCCAATAAACGATGGGCTTGGACCTGTCCTAGTCCCCATTGGGCATCGGCCGACAGCAGAGCAGGGGTTTCGTGCAGAACCGTCAAAGGAACATTGGAATGCAATTTGCCTTCTTGCAAAAATTGGATGTATTGCGGCACCCGTAGGATTCCATGCGAATCATGCCCGACCAAATTGGCATCGACCAGCGATCGGGCAACGAGGTCGGCCTCCTCGGCAGGCACGCGGACGCTCTGGAACAATTGCCGACTGAAGTCGATCAGAGAAGCGGCACTGAAAGTAGGCATGATACTGGTTGTTCCTTTCCGAATTGTACGGCTCTGCTATACCGATAAGGAAGGCTCGCCGGATCGAAGCAGCCTCCCAACCCCGACGACCCTGATGGAGTATGTGCCAACCATGTCGTTCCAGGTTCAAACTGCTCTCCGCCAGTCCTGTGGCCGGGATCTGATTGTCTATGAATTGACCGCAGGCAGTGCCTCAGCGGAAATCTGGCCGAGTCACGGCTTCAATTGTTTGCATTGGCGTGTTGCCGCCGCGAGCGGTCCTGCCGATTTGTTGTATGTCGCACCCGACTGGGAAACCAATCCGATTCCGACGCGTAGTGGCATTCCGGTGCTGTTTCCGTTTCCCAATCGCATTCGCCAAGGACGCTTCCACTTTGCCGGGCGAGATTATCAACTTCACCTGAACGACTCGTCTGGCAAGAATGCGATTCATGGCTTCGCGCCGAGGCATCCCTGGCGGGTGGTGGAAACCGGCGTCGGCGAAGACAGTGTGTTCATTCGCGGCGAATTTCAGGCTTCGATCGACGCGCCGGATTGTCGGATGCTTTGGCCGGCCGATTATAAACTGAGCTTGACCTATCGGCTCAGCGCGACCACACTTCGAGCGGAAGTGATCGTGCAAAACGTGGATGCTCGCAAACGGTTGCCGTTCGGCTTCGGCTTGCACCCATACTTCCAAGTTCCGCGGGGAGAGGAACGCGACATCACCAACAACTGGGTGGAAGCTCGTACCGCCGCGTTGTGGATTTTGGAAGATTCGCTGCCGACCGGCGAACGCTCTGCGATCCCCCCCGGCCTGGATTTTCGCACGCCACGCCACATCGGGGAGCAAGTGATTGATGCGTTGTATTCCGACAAGGGGGAAGCGGTTGATCTGCGGATGATGGCGCGTATGGGCAACGGAGGCATGCCGGGCATTCTGGAAATTTGGATCTCCCCCGAATTCCGCGAATTGCTGCTGTTTACCCCGCCACATCGGCGTGCCTTGTGCCTGGAACCGTACACCTGTGCCACCGATGCTGCCAATTTGTGGATGCATCAGATCGACAGCGGTTGGCGCATTCTCGAACCCGGACAATCGCAGACGGCGTTGTGCGAATTTCGTTGGCGTGCCGATGCTCCCCCGCCATTGGGAATGTATACCCCTCCCGAGGTGGCCGGTAACGACTAAGGCCACCCATCGCACGATGTCAGAAACGCCACGGCAGTTTTCGCAGCGGAGGAAGAGTCGGCGATACCACGATTCGTCGCTGGTTTTAGACGGCTCCTTCCTCTGGGTTTTACGACTCCCGAGATCCGATCATGCAACAGGTTCTGTTTTGGATTCCCATAAAAACTAGCCTATCGCCCGACGGGATACCGATTTACGGCTTCGGCACGATGTTGGTGCTGGCGTTCTTGGTTTCGGGGTGGTACTTGGGGCGTCGTGCCGCGGCGATTGGCGTCAAGAAAGAAACTGTGCAGGATCTAGCTTTGTGGTTGTTGATCAGTGGCATTATCGGGGCGCGGATTGTCTACATGATCCAGTACCGACGCCCCCTGAGCGAATTTTTTCAGATTTGGCAAGGGGGCATCGTCTTTTATGGCTCGGCGATTGGCGGTTGGATCGGCTATTGGATCTTCTATTACATCGCCCTGAAAAAACAGCAGATCTCGACGTGGAAATTGGCCGACATTATCGCACCGGCGTTGTGCCTTGGTCTGGCCTTGGGGCGGGTGGGATGTCTGCTGAATGGCTGTTGTTACGGTCAGGCGGCTTGCCCGGATTGTCCCCAGATCGAGTTTCCCTTGCTGACGAGTTTAGCGCGCGATCGCTTGATTCAGGAACAAGGATATCAAACCTCGTTGGGTTTTGCCAGTCTCGAGCATCCGCCGCGCATTGGTTTGGGGTTTGACGATGATCCGCGGACGGTGGTGCGTGCGGTCGAACGTCATTCGCCAGCCGAGAAGGCGGGGATTCGGCCGGGAGATAAAATCGTCGGCGTCAATGGGGCAGCGAACACCATCATCGTGGAACTGAGTCATCGGCCCGACAAATTCCGGGCGATTCGCGACTATCTGCAAAAGCACCAGCGGGTTTTCACCGACATTCCGCCGGTCGTTGCGGGAGAAGAGAGCGTCAAGGTCGTCTACGACAATCCTGAAGACTACCGCCACGACCTGATGGAATTAGACGACGACTTGCAGGGTAATCATCTCAGTCGCAGTGGCTTGCGGACGGTGTTGGCATACGATGGCCTCAGCGACCTAGTGGTCAATTGGCCGCGTGGCAAGCATGCAATTCAATTATCGGTCGAACGGATGGTCGATGGTCAAACGGTGACTCTCCCCCTGCCGGCGTTTGTGCCGAGGACCATCGGTTTGTACCCGACGCAATTATATGAAACGATTAGCATGATTTTGTTGTTCTTCGTGCTGGTCAGTTTCTACCCGTATCGTCGGCACGAGGGACAAGTGTTTGTGCTGCTGATGCTGGGGTATGCGGTGCATCGATTCCTCAATGAAATCTTACGGAACGATACGCCGATTTATTCGCAGACGGGGGGAATGACCTTGTCGCAGACGATCAGCGCCTTGATCTTGCTCTGCGGCATCGCGTTGGAATTGTGGCTGCGTTATCTATCTCGTCAGCCCCAACCGAACAGCCCTTCTGCTCCCGGTGCAGAGGGAGGGCACGGCGAGCTGACGCCCGTCGCTCAATGATCAATTGCACATATCTATCCGCGAGCGGGGGGCGTCAGCCCCACTGTGTTTGTTTGTGTTTATGGCGTGATTAACACGGGGGGCTAACGTCCCACGCTCAGCAGAAGAGGCAATCTCTCTTCCGATCCAAACTCGGCAAAAGTCCGTGAAAAAAACGATCGCGACGACGTTTCTAGGGATAGATTGAGGAAAAATCCATCGTTCAAGAGGCAAAAACATCCTATGGCAACCAAATTCTGGGACAAATCCGCGATTGTGTTGCTGGTACTTTCCGCGCTCGTCAGCTGTGACAAAGACAAAGCACCAGGACCGAAAACTGAGCAAGCCGCTGGAGCAGCCATGATGAGCATCGGAGCAGCCGTCACGCCCATCAAACCCGAAGTTGGCCTGCCGATGATGGGAGTCGGGGCAGGACTCATGGTTCATGGCCACTATCGAGAAGAATAAGGGCAAAAAAATTCCTGCTCTGGTCGTAAGAATCCTCGCGAAATGACGCGATGAAACTTTCGTAGGGACAGCCGAAGCCTAGCCGCGACCTAGGGAACGGTGGGTGTCCAGATCGACGGAACGCCCCTTTCCCGAGGCTCGCGGCAAAAGCTCGACTTCGTTCATCTTCCCTTCCGTGCGGATGATCGTTCTTCCTCGGGGCGAATGGGCTTCTGCCACCGTCTTCCATCTAATAAGCGTTCTTGTGGAACACTCCATGCCAAAGGGTCATCCACAAGATACGCAGATCCAGCAACGGATTCCAATGGACGATGTAGTACAGATCGTATTGCACTCGTTTGCGTAGCGACGTATTGCCCCGCCATCCATGCACTTGCGCCCAACCTGTGATGCCACATTTCACGGTGTGACGGGCATTGTAATTGGGGATGGTCTTGCTGAATTTGCGAATGAACACCGGCCGTTCCGGCCGGGGGCCGACCAGACTCATGTCGCCCCACAGCACATTGAGCAACTGCGGCAATTCGTCGAGACTGGTCTTGCGTAAGAATCGGCCTAACGGAGTGACCCGCGGATCGTTTTGCACGGTCCAACCCATTCCCCCGGAGATGATGTCCGCATCCGCACGCATGGTGCGGAACTTCAGCATTTGGAAGGGTTTACCGTTCAAACTACAGCGCTCCTGACGGTAAAAGATCGGCCCCGGACTGCTGAGTTTCACGGCCACGGCGATCAGGAGCATCAACGGAGCCAACAACACCAATGCAATGGCGGAAAACGTCACATCCATCCCCCGCTTGATGATGACGTTCAAGCCGAAGTGCGGGCTTTCTCGCAGACCGATGATGGGCAGACCATCGAGATTCGAGGTCGTCAACGTCCAACCGGCCAAATTCGGGACATCCGCTACCAAACGGACTTCGACTAGCGATTGAGCCAGCACGTTGTAGACCTTGCGGACGTCGGCAAAGCGATTCAAGGGGAGCGCGATAAAGACGTGTTCGATTTTGTATTTTTCGATCAGCTTCGGCAAATCGTCCGTCACTCCCAGGATGTTCAGGTCGTTGGTCCAGCGGGAGGTTTGATCTTCCACGAAGCCGATGTTGCGAATGCCCATCCAATTGGCATGCCGTAAAGCTCGCGCCGTCTTGCGGGCCACTCGACCGGTGCCGACGATGATCGCGTTCGATTGATTGAAGCCTTGCCGACGCAGCCAACGTACCGCCCCCCAAGTCAGACGCCGCGTCACCAAAATCAACACCCCGACCAGTACGGTGAACAAGATCATGGTCGCTCGCGACTCGTAGGGATCTTGCCGATAAAACGTCGTGGCCATCGCTAGCAACGACAGCAAGATGGCCCCCTTGACCACGGCCACCAATTCTTCGCGGAACCGCCGTAGCCGATGCACCTCGTATTGCCCAGCAAAACGAAAAGCCACCCCAGCACAGATCAAAATGATCGGCAATGCTCGCCAATAAAGGGAGAAGTCGGGTTGGGGCTTGGTAATGGGAATCAGTCCTGTGTCGAAACGGAGCCAATAGGCACCGATCCAAGCGATGCCGGCCATCAGCAGATCGCAAGCGATGAACCAGATGCACAGCGTTTGACTACTGCGTTTGAGCACGGCCATCCCCTCCTTGGGACTTTGCCGAAGTTGATCCGAGCCGCGTGAGAGTTCCAGAGTATTCGCTGTTGTAGCACGAGTTGGCCACCGGGGTCAACCGCGGCCGACCGATGGAGATCGACGGTTCGCCAAGAGCGTCCAGGTGAGGGGAAGCGTTAGCACGGCGGGGGGCGTTAGCACGATGTGGGGGCATTTTCACGGCGGGCTAACGCCCGCCGCTCAGGGGGGGCTTGCCTGCTTTCCCGAGCGGCGGGCGTCAGCCCGCCAGTTCTAGATGTGTACCATGTCGGGATGCATCGGTTCAGTCGTCGCGTTCGAGCAGCACCAGGGCGTAAGCGCCCTCGCGGCCACCTCCCAGGGGCGTTTCACGCACCGGTTTCCAACCTTCACGCAGGAGTTCCGGTAGGGTGCGCCGGGTGGACCATAAAGCTTGCTCACGTTCGATGTCGTCGTCATCATCGTCGCCGACTTCGTCCAGAGCTTGGTATTGCTCCCAGCTTTCCCACAATTCGTGGCTGATGCCGTCACTCGACACGATGACGTAAAGAAATTTCTTCATGGCAGTACCAAGCTATGCCACAAGTCGGCAATCGGCCCCTCAAGATGCGCGGATTCGCTGCCGCGTTGGTCCTATCCATCTGTTCGCCGCGTGACTTTGGGCAACCACGCACATTCCGCAGCGGCGCGGCGAACGAGCCAGCCAGGCAGAAAGAAAGCTCACGCCTTGATGATGTCGCGTACCGTCATTCCCGAAGGAATCATCGGCAACACATGCTCTTGGTAGGGCACCATCACGTCCAGCACATAGGGGCCTTTGGATTCGATCATCTCGATCAGCGCCTCATCCAGGTCTTTCTTGTCGCTAATCGTGCGTGCCGCGATGTGAAAGCCTTTGGCCAACTGCACGAAGTTCGGGTACGGTTCGTGATAGAACCCCGCGCCCAAGTAGGTGTGGCCCCGATTGCTTTGGAAGAAGCGGTCTTCCCACTGCACCACCATGCCGAGATGCTGGTTGTTCAACAGCAGCACCTTGGCCGGTAATTTCTCGGTGTAGGCCGTGGCCAATTCTTGAATGTTCATCAAGAAACTGCCGTCGCCGTCGATGTCGATGACCAGTTTGTTCGGATGAGCCACCTGGGCACCGAGAGCCGCCGGCAAGCCGAAGCCCATGGTTCCCAATCCACCTGAGGTCACCCAGTGTCGCGGCCGATTGAACAAGAAGTATTGGGCGGCCCACATTTGATGTTGGCCGACTCCCGTGGTGATGATGGTATCGTCCAGTTGGCCACGTTGTTTGAGGATCTGCCACAGCCGTTGGATGGCGTACTGCGGCATAATCACATCGTCGCGGTCTTCGTAACGCAGCGGTTCGGTTTCGCGCCAATGATCGATCTGCCGTAGCCAATCGGGATAACGACCACCACCGACCAAGTCGAGGTTCACTTCCTCGTTCAGCATACGGTTCAGTAGCTGCAACGCCTCGGACAAATCACCGACCACGGGGACATGAGCGATCTTGTTCTTGTTGATTTCGGAAGGATCGATGTCGATATGCACGATCTTACCGTGTTTAGCGAATTCGCTCAATTTGCCGGTCACCCGGTCATCGAAGCGCACGCCGAAGGACAACAGCAGGTCGGCCTCGTTGATGGCGTAGTTAGCATAGACTGTGCCATGCATGCCGAGCATGTGCAAACTGAGGTAGTGATTGGCGGGGAATCCCCCTAGCCCGTGCAGGGTCATGGCGATGGGGATGCCGGTCTTTTCGACGAATTCTTTCAGATGCGGAGCGGCTCCCGAATGGATCACGCCTCCGCCGGCATAGATGATCGGCTTTTTGCTAGCGCGGATGGCTTCCAACACAGGGAGCAACGCCTTACGCTCGATCGGTTTGGGCAGTTTGTAGCCGGGCAGATTCATTGGCGGATCGTAGTCGGGGACGATCATGCGGATTTGCACATCTTTGGGCAAGTCGATGATCACCGGTCCCGGTCGGCCGGTCGTAGCAATATGGAAGGCTTCCTTCACCACCCGAGCGATGTCTTCGGTGCGCGTGACCAAATAATGATGCTTGGTGATGGCCCGGCACACTTCGATGATCGGGGTTTCTTGGAAAGCATCGGTGCCGATGACCGGCGTGCTGACTTGGCCGGTGATGGCAATCACCGGGACCGAGTCCATTTTGGCATCGGCCAAGCAAGTGACAAAGTTGGTTGCCCCTGGGCCGCTGGTGGCCACGCACACGCCGACTTTGCCCGTGGTGCGTGCCAACCCGTGCGCCATGAACCCGCCCCCCTGTTCATGCCGCGGCAAAATGGTGCGAATCTTGCCTTCTACCTTGGTAAGCGATTGGTGGATCGGCATGCTCGCTCCACCTGGGTAGGCAAATACCGTGTCTACCCCGTGGTTGATGAGACATTGCACCAAGATATCCGCTCCAGTACGCAAGGTCGGCTTAGTCATCGCTCCAGGTTCGCCCATGGACAGTGTACCCCAACAAAATAAGTAATGCTCCGCTCCTGGCTGTCACCTCGGTGACGGTCAGGATTGGCTCTGGGAGAAGCATTGCTAGTATAGCAAGTTCATCGCATTAGGAAGACATTTTCTGATCGGTGAGCGAGATTTTTCGGAAATTTTTCTTCGTCCACTTGGGGAGGAAATGCGGCGGAATTGCGGATCTTCTTCTCTGTTCGGACGAACCGCACGGTGGAGTGCGCGCGGTTCGTCGGCAAGCGGTTCCCTATCCAGACACCTGCCACCGACCGACCAGACTTGGCCAATTATCGCCGCGTGACTTTGAGCAGTTCCACTTCAAAAATCAGGTCGGAATTGGCGGGAATCAGTCCCCCACCGACTTCGCGGTCACCGTAGGCTAACTTCGCTGGAATAAACAACTTGCGTTTCCCGCCTACCTTCATCCCTGCGACCCCCTCATCCCAACCTTTGATCACTTGCCCAGCCCCCAACGAAAAGGTGAACGGTTGGCCGCGATCCAGACTGCTATCGAATTTTTTGCCGTTGATCAGCGTGCCCGTGTAGTGGACGGTGACATCGGTCCCCTTGGTGGCTTCCGCTCCTGTGCCGACTTTCAGATCTTGATATTTCAAACCGCTAGCGGTTTCGGTCACCTTCTTCTCTTTGTCGTCGGCTTGCACCGACAGCGTGCCGATCCCAAAAGCCAGCAACGCTGCTAGTCCCAGCAGCCCGTTTGCGTGCATGCGCATGGTCGCCAATCCTTTCTTGAACAGATGATGAGCCAATCTTGAGCAAACGTTGCGAACCATCAATTCACTTTCAGCAACTCGACCTCAAAAATCAGCGTGGCGTTGGGGGGAATGACTTTCCCCGCCCCGCGAGCACCGTAGCCCAGATTCGCAGGGATGACCAACTTGCGTTTGCCGCCGACTTTCATGCCCGCGACGCCTTCATCCCACCCTTTGATGACCTGACCTGCTCCCAGCGCAAAAGTGAAAGGTTGGCCACGGTCGAGGCTGCTATCGAATTTGCTGCCATTGGTCAGGGTGCCGGTGTAGTGAACGGTCACTTTGTCGCCGGCCTTCGCTTCGTCGCCACTGCCGACGACACGGTCGAGCAGTTTCAAGCCGCTTGCCGTCGTAATCGTCCCCGGTTCGTCGAGCATGTTATCTTCCTCCAGGTTGATCACGATCAGCGCAATCGTTCCACCGACCATCAGCAGAGCGACGATCACGGTCGCGATCAAAGATTTGCTGATCTGCGTCATTGTAGAATCTCGCCAGACGAAAATCATCCCAACGGTTGCCAAGCTGCGAATTCGCTGGGCGTGGGGAACCGTTCTTCGATCCGTAGAAGTTGATTGTATTTAGCCAACCGTTCGCTACGAGCCACCGAACCGATTTTGATCTGCCCTGCTCCCAAGGCGACGGCCAAATCGGCGATGGTCGTGTCTTCCGTTTCGCCGCTCCGCGCGGAAATGATCGTCCGATACCCGGCCGACTGGGCCAAACGGACCACTTGGCACGTCTCGCTTAAGGTGCCGATCTGGTTCGGCTTGACCAAGACCGCGTTGGCCACCCCCGATGCGATCCCCCGCTGCAATCGGGCCGGATGGGTAACGAATAAATCATCGCCGATTAGTTGGACTTTCTTCCCCAACCGATCGGTCAATTGTTTCCAACCGGCCCAATCGTCTTCGGCCAAGCCATCTTCAATGCTGAAAATCGGATAGCGTTCGACGAGTTGTTCCAGGTGATCGATCATAGCCTGAGCCGTCAGGGTTTGATTGCCGCGACGCCAGTGGTAGGTAGCCGAGTCGGCATGGTAAAAATGGGTGGCCGCCACATCGAGAGCGATCGCTGCATCGATCCCCGGCCGCAGTCCTGCCGCGTCGATGGCATCGACAATGAATTGCAAGGCTTGCTCATTGTCGGCCAACTTCGGGCCGTAACCGCCTTCGTCACCGACCAAAACGCCTTCGTGACCAGCCCGGGTTAGGAGTCGGCCCAAGGTGCGGTACACCGTTACGGTCCAATGCAACGCTTGCGAATAGGTTTTCGCTCCGATCGGCAGCAAGAGATAATCTTGAAAATCCAGTTGGCCGCCTGCGTGTTTGCCCCCGCTGATGAGGTTGACCATTGGCAAAGGCATGCGTGCGTGTCCTTGAGCCAGCGATTGCCACAGGGGCACCCCCTTGACGGCTGCAGCGGCGTGAGCGACGGCCAACGACACGCCCAAAATGGCGTTGGCTCCCAGGCGCGACTTGTTCGGCGTGCCATCGAGTTCGCATAAGATACGGTCGATGTCAGCCTGATCGGTAACGAACTGATGCAACAGGGCCGGCCCGAGAATTTCACGGACGTGCCGCACGGCACGCAGGACGCCTTTGCCGTCGAAATGGCGCGGATCGCCGTCGCGTAGTTCGACCGCCTCATGCGTCCCGGCACTAGCACCGGCCGGCACGATGGCTCGGCCCAGCAAACCGCCTTGGCATTCGACTTCGACTTCGACGGTAGGTTGACCACGACTGTCGAGAACTTCTCGGGCATGGACCCGAACAATGCGTGCTGCTTCGATCACGACCGAATTCCTTGCCGCGTGAACCGGAGATGCGGTCGGCCCCCCCGCGAGCCGAGGAGTACACCCCCTGCTGTTCAGCATAGAAACGGCCAAAGCGCGAATCACCCCCCAACATCGATTAGCACATCGAGCGAACGCCCGCCGCTCGGAGAGTTGGAAGCGCCGCATCCGAGCGGGGGGCGTCAACCCGCCGTGTTTTCCCATCCCTGACAAGTTCAACTACAGGCTGGGCGGCTAGAGCAGTTCTTAACTTGATCTAGCAGAATGCTGAAGAGATGACTACCATCATGTCGTCTCATTACAAAAATGCCCCAAGTAAAGCCTGTTCGATGGATTTCCGCAGCAGCGTTTTGAAAAGTGCGCATCGGGAGAACGATTATGCCGTACCCGCCTGACCACGCAGTTGCGCTGGCTCGCGCGTTGCACGTCTTTGATATCATTGCTGCACGCCCCGAGATAAGTAACGAGGAGGTCATTGCAAAGTTGGTCGAGGAGGGGATTGACCCGGTAGATGCGGTACTGCTGGTCGGCTTCGTCCCCTGCGCGATGTCGTACCCCGTCGTCAAGTGGATGGGGACCACCGGTTTATCAAGCCACTACATGGTCCGCAAGCAGTCGGGGCGGACAGTACTTCTACCCTTGGAGACGGAGCACTACTTCACCGCTGCGCTTGCGTGGGCAGAAGAGCTTCTAGCGATGCCCCTTGAAAGGCGACCCGTATCCCTGGAAGCGTTCAATGCGGTAGTACATCGTAGCCCAGTGCTGAATGCTGCTGAGCGATTTTTGGAAAGCTTTGGACCAGATGCCTTACAAGGAGCTCTCTTCACCCCATTGGTGGTGTGTGGCATAACCGCAGAGCAAATTAAGGCCAGCCGTCGGGGGACGCGGGCGTGAACGTCCGTGGTGGCAATTTTGGCGACGTTAGTGTTCAGGTCTGAGCTGATCCATGTCGCAGGTATCTGGGTGATAAAACCGGCCGGCAGTTTGTCTACGACGCCTGGAACCGGCTGGTAGCAGTCAAGGATGCAGCCGGGAACACGCTGAAGACGTATGCCTACGACGGCCAGCATCGGCGGGTGCAGGAGACGGCCGGCGGGACGACGACCGACCTGTACTACTCGGACGCTTGGCAAGTGCTAGAAGAGCGAGTGGGCGGGGCCGCTAAGATTCAATATGTCTAGTCGCCGGTCTACGTCGATGCGTTGGTGCTTCGCGATCGCAACAGCAACGCCAACGGCACGTTGGACGAACGCTTGTGAGTGGTGCATGCAGAATGCGAATTACAATGTGACTGCGTTCTTTGACGATGCGGGCAACGTCGTCGAAGTGTGGAAGAAGGAGTGCCGATCGCGAGCCGAGGCGATCCAGCAGAATCAACTTCTTCTTCGGGCGCCCCACAGAAACTCAAACGCACTCCGATTCTCTGAGTTGCCCTGCGTGCGTGAGAAAAAGTGCGTCGAGTCGAAAAAAGGGGGTTGCAGGAAAGCCGGAAGAGGTCTATATTCAGGATTGTGACGAGTGCAGGGGACGTAGCTCAATTGGTTAGAGTACCGGACTGTCGATCCGGTGGTTGCGGGTTCGAGTCCCGTCGTCCTCGCTGATGCCATCCGATGCAACCTGACGCAAAACGGCGTCAGGTTGTTGTGTTTTAAGGACTTGCGGCGACAGCGTTGATTCCGGAGAAACAAGTCCGATAGTGCCTTTCTGTGCAGATGAATGCAGTCGAATGCCCCCCGTCACTGCATCCGCACTGCATCCGGCACTGCATCCGATACTGCATCCGCCCCCTTCGGTTCCGGTGAGGCGAAGGGGG
>CALEEC010000048.1 GCA_937949245.1 uncultured Gemmataceae bacterium
CTTGGACATTGACAAAGATGGTCAGCTCGACTTGGTCCTCGGAGCGGGGTGGGCACCTTTCAACACCAAAGAAGGAGGCACACTCCATTGGCTGAAACGCGGCAAACCCCTGGACGAGGAATGGACGTTGTATCCCATTACGGAAGAACCCACGGTGCATCGCGTTCGCGTTGCGGATGTCTTCGGCACCGGTGAGCCAGCCATCATCCTAAGTCCTTTGATGGGTAGAGATTCGAGCCGGCAAGCGAATTGGATGGATGGCCGACCCGTTCGCACGTTGGCGTTTGCCATTCCCAAGAATCCTTTCGAGAAGTCCCAATGGCAACCGATCGTGCTCGATGAAACCTTGCATGTGGTTCACAATCTTTGGCCAATCCCCCGAGCCAACGGCAAAGGCGAGGATCTTCTGTTGGCCAGTTACGAAGGGGTCAGTGCCATCCGTCGGATCGATCAGCAATGGAAAACCGAACGCTGGGGACAGGGGAACCAAGACAATCCCCAGAGCAACCGTGGTGCCAGTGAAATCAAAATGGGCAAACTACGCAACGGCCAACGCTACATCGCCACGATCGAACCCTGGCATGGTTATCAGGTGGTCGTTTACACCGAACCGAAGACTCCAGGCAACTTGTGGTCCCGGCAGGTGATCGATGAGCAACTGCAATGGGGCCATGCCGTCTGGTGTGCCGACCTCGATGGCGATGGAGACGAAGAATTGATCATCGGCATCCGCGATGATCGCGGCAAGACTCCTAAGCCGGGCGAGCGACGTGGCATTCGGCTATACAAACCGCTTCAACCGGACCAAGGTCGATGGGCACGGCACATTCTAGAAAACGGCGGGGTCGCCGTCGAAGATCTCGCGGCCACGGATTTAGATGGCGATGGACGTATCGACATCGTCGCCGTGGGCCGGCAGACCGGCAATGGGCGGATCTATTGGAACAAAGGCAAGCCCTAAATCTCGCTAGGCTGAAAGGCAAGCCCTCGGTTGCTCTCAGGCGGATTTCGTCGGTTCGGCCGGTGCCGAAGCACTGAGCCGACGCAACCGCTGCAACTGCTGTTCGGCATCGCGTTGCAGTTTGTGGCACACAACGTGGCACAGATCGAACACCATCGTTTCTTTGACAGAATAAACCACCTGGTTGCCCAGCCTTTCTCGGCTCACTAGACCGGCATCGAACAAAATGCCCAACTGCTTCGACACGTTCGCTTGCTTAGCTCCCAGTGTCTCGACCAGCTCGCTGACAGTTCGCGGACCGTCTTTCAGCGCTTGCAGGATCTGCAACCGTGTCGCTTCAGATAATACCTGGAACATGCGGGCGACCGCTTCGAGATGTTTTCGATCGAAAACCGTGGATTCGGCCATAGAGCACTTGACGAAATTGCTTGTTGGTGATATTGTGATATTGTTGAGCGACCAAATAGACGATACCATTGTAGCACAGTTTCGCGGCAGGGCAAGTCGACCGTCGGCGAAACGAGCCAACCTGAGGACATGGAGAGCCAAGCATGCCATTTCGACTGCTCATCGTGGGGGGAGTGGCGGGGGGAGCAAGTGCCGCGGCACGGGCACGCCGACTCAGTGAGTCGGCCGAGATTGTTATGTTCGAGCGGGGACCGCACGTCTCGTTCGCGAATTGTGGTTTGCCATATTACCTCAGTCGGGAGATTGCCGACAAGAAGAAATTGCTGGTGCAGTCGCCCGAACGTCTGAAGGCAGTCTTCAACATCGACGTTAGAACTCATTGCGAGGTTCTCCGTATCGACCGCGAACTTCGGGAGATTGAAGTCAAAGACCTGCGTACTGGGGCGAGTACGCGCGAAAGATACGATGCTCTGCTGCTGTCTACCGGAGCGGCTCCGTTGGTGCTGCCGATCCCCGGCATTCAAGGGGAAGGGATTTTCACGCTGCGTTCCATCACGGATATGGAACGTATCGATGACTTCATCAGCAACCACCAGTCGCAACGCGCGGTCGTCGTCGGGGGAGGCTTCATCGGTCTGGAAGTAGCCGAACAGTTGCACCGACGCGGTCTACAGGTGAGCGTTGTCGAAGCCTTACCGCAAGTTTTGCTGCCGCTGGATCCGGAGATGGCCGAGTTGGTACATCTCGAATTACGCAAACACGGTGTCGGCTTGTATCTGAACGATCCGGTGGTTGGCTTCGCCCCTCCCACTCAAGGGGAAGCTGACGCGACGGCACGGCAGGTCGTCCAACTGCGCAGCGGCGCTCGTCTGCCGGCGGATGTGGTGATTCTGGGACTCGGAGTCCGTCCCGAAACCAAGTTGGCCAAAGAGGCGGGACTTACGCTCGGCGAACGCGGAGGGATTCGCGTCGATGAGCACCTGCAGACTAGCGATCCGCATATCTGGGCGGTCGGAGATGCTGTCGAAGTCCCTCATGGGGTGACCGGGCAATCTTCGCTCATTGCTTTGGCTGGACCGGCCAACCGACAAGGGCGGATCGCGGCAGACAACATCTTCGGTCGACCCACGAAATATCGCAACACGATTGGCACGGCCATTCTGCGGATTTTCGATCTGACCGCCGCAGTCACCGGAGCTAATGAAGCCACCTTGAAGCGGGCGAATCTTCCTTACCGCATGGTGCATCTGCACCCGAACTCCCACGCGGGCTACTTCCCCGGAGCTAAGCCGATTGCTCTGAAGATCTTGTTCTCTCCCGGCGATGGCAAACTGCTGGGTGGCCAGGCCGTTGGAAGTGATGGGGTGGATAAACGCATCGACGTATTGGCCACGGCCTTGAAAGCGGGGATGACCGTCGATGACTTAGCAGACTTGGAATTGGCCTACGCTCCTCCCTACGGATCTGCGAAAGATCCGATCAACCTTGCGGGGATGGCAGCACAAAACTTGCTGGTCGGCGACGTCGAAGGGATCTACTGGCATCAGTTGGCCGACGAGATGGCCCAAACTCCGACGCCGATCTTGCTCGATGTCCGCGAACAACGCGAACGCGACGAGGGCTTCATCCCTCAATCGATCCACATCCCTCTGGGCGAATTACGCCAGCGATTGCACGAGTTGCCCCAGGATCGCCCGGTGATTGCCTACTGTCAAAGTGGCCAACGGTCGTATGTGGCTTGTCGCATGCTGAAACAACATGGCTTCCGCTGTAAAAACCTCAGCGGTGCCTACAAGACCTGGAACATCGCGCATCGAATCTCCTGATGCCGTGGGAAAGACCAACTTGCCATGCTATCATGAGTTTTTGGGGATGGGATCGCTTGCGGACCAGGCAATCGCTCACCCAAGAAGGCGATTGCTTACCGATCGGTCGGAGCATCGATCGTTCCCGTGAATCGAAGAAAGGAGAATCATGGCCGTTGCCGAAATTTCGCCGCAACAGTTAGCGGAATTGTGCCGTACCGGATCGCCGGAAATTCTCGACGTACGAACTCCGGCCGAGTATGAACAAGTTCATGCTGCCCCTGCTCGCTTGCTCCCTCTGCAAGAGTTGGACGCTGAAAAATATCTGCGGGAGCGCGGAGCCGATCGCAAAGAGCCGATCTATGTGATCTGCCGTTCCGGCGCACGGGGTAAGCAAGCCTGCGAAAAGTTCATTCAAGCCGGTTTCGAGAACGTGTTCAACGTGCAGGGCGGCACGATGGCTTGGGAACAAGCCGGTCTGCCGGTGGTTCGCGGCCGCAAGACGATCTCCGTGGAATGCCAAGTCCGCATCATCTCGGGGGGGCTGATCCTGCTGGGCAGCGCCTTGGGGGCATTCGTGGACATCGCCTTTGTCAGCATTGCTGCGGTCGTCGGTGCGGGACTGCTGTACTCGGGGCTAACCGATAGTTGCCCGATGGGCGTGATGTTGATGAAAATGCCGTGGAACCGTCGCAAACCACAAGCCACTTGTGTCACCCAAGGGGCATAGTAAGGTTACGTGACCTGCGACCGCAACGATTTCGCACTCGCCCAGCAAACCTAATTCCCAAAACGCTGAACCGTATCGTCACCGGTCCCAACGCCCGAACCGTATCGTCACCGGCGACACTACGATACGGTTTCGGCCGTTCCCTTGGCTGGACTATCGACCTTCGCCTGGCGCATCGGCGTCGGCTCCGAACCCGATGCCGATACTGCTGTTCCGCTGCCACCCACACCAGTGGGTGGCCCATTAAGCCATTCAATGCACCATTGCACCGCGATGTAAAAGATCGGCACGAAATACACGGCCAACACCGTCGAGGCGATCATCCCCCCGAAAACAGCCGTGCCTAACGATTGCCGACTGGCAGCCCCGGCTCCGCTGGCAAACACCAACGGCACCACGCCTAAAATGAAGGCGAACGAGGTCATCACAATCGGACGAAACCGTTTGCGCGAGGCTTCAATCGCTGCTTCACGGATGGTTCGACCTTCTAGGCGCAATTCCCGAGCAAATTCAACGATCAAGATCGCATTCTTACTTGCCAACGCAATGATCAGCACGATGCCGATCTGGGTATACACGTTGTTGTCAAACCCCCGCCATTGGACGGCCGCGAGTACCCCCAACAGCCCCAAAGGCACCACGAGAATGACGGCCAACGGCAGCAGCCAGCTCTCGTACTGCGCGGCCAAAACCAGATACACCAGCAGCACCGCAAAAACGAACACCCAAACGGCTTGACCACTGACCCGGCGTTCCTGAAAAGCAATCCCCGTCCAGTCGAAGCCCATCGAATCAGGCAAGATCTCTTGGGCGATTCGTTCCATCGTGTCGATCGCATTGCCGGTACTGACTCCCGCCGCGGCCGTGCCATTGATGACCGCCGTAGGATACAAGTTGTAGCGACTAATCGCCAACGGACCAATCCGTTCTTCCACGGTCAATAAGGTTCCTAACGGCACCATCTTCCCGAGGTGATTGCGGACCTCCAGGCGTTCGATGTCTTCGGGACGCATGCGGGCACTAGCTTCCGCCTGAATACGAACCTGATAGGTCCGGCCAAAGCGATTGAAATCGTTCACATAGTAAGAACCCAAGTTCGCTTGCAAAGTGCGGAAGATGTCATCGACCAAGACGCCCATTTTCTCGGCTTTATCTCGATGGATGTGCAGGTAGTATTGCGGCACACCGGCGCGAAATGTCCCTGTGACCGAGCCAATGGTAGGCTCCTGTTGGGCGGCCGCGACGATTTCTTGCATCCGTTGTTGCAGCTCGATCGGGCCGACGCCATCGCGGTCTTCGATCAGCATCTGAAAGCCCCCGGTCACCCCCAACCCCTGAATCGCCGGCGGAATGGAAATGTGGATCGTCGCTTCCTCCATGTCGCCCAATTCTTCGCGGAGCCGCTCGATCAGTGCCTCTTGCGACAATTCCGGTCGCTTGCGTTTCGCCCAATCGTCCCAGACCACAAAGCAGGTCGCTGCATTCGAGGTGTTGGTGCCATCGAGCACCGATACTCCCCCAAGCACGAACCAACTCTGAATCCCTTCGATGTTCCGCAATTTGCGATTCACCTGTTCGACCACTTCCCGCGTGCGATCAAGCGATGCCGCATCGGGCAACTGGATCGACACCATGACATTTCCCTGATCTTCGATCGGGAGAAACCCTCGGGGCACTTGCGTGTACCAATAACCGGTTCCCAAGGCCAAGATCACGAACAGCAACAAGACAATCGGCCAGATCTTCACTAATTGCCGCACTTGCCAGACGTAGATGCGTTCCCATAACCGGTAGATCCATTCAAAAGTTCGTACTAGGACATTGCGTCGCCCTACGGGTGGACGTAGGTAGGTGGCACACTGCGCGGGTTTCAAGGTCAGGGCGTTGATGGCACTGAGAAGGGCTGTCGCGGCGATGGTCAACGCGAATTGGCGATACAGTTGCCCCGTGATCCCCCCAAGAAACGCGGAAGGAACGAAGACTGCCATCAACACCAGCGTGATCGCAATCACCGGCCCGGTCACCTCGGACATGGCGCGAATGGTCGCTTCGCGAGGACCAAGCCCTTGTTCAATGTGATGCGACGCATTCTCGACGATCACAATCGCATCATCGACGACAATTCCAATGGCCAATACCAAGCCAAATAACGTGAGCAAATTGACCGAAAAGCCCATCAAATACAGGAAAGCGAAAGCACCGACAATCGTGACAGGGACCGTCGTCGCGGGGACAAACAAAGCTCGCCAACTCTGCAAAAACACCAAGATGACGAACAACACCAGCAACCCCGCTTCGATCAGAGTGCGATAAACTTCGGAGATGGCTTGCGAGACAAATTTCGTGCGATCCAGAGGGATCGAATATTCCATCCCGGGGGGAAACGACTGCTTCAATCGCTCCATCGCTTCCCGAGCGTTTTGGGCAACTTCCAGGGTGTTGGCACTAGGAATCTTGAAGATGAGGATGTTTGCCGCTTCGTACCCCGTCCGCGAGGAAAAAGTATCATACGACTGAGCGCCCAACTCCACACGCGCCACGTCGCGCAGATAGGTCAGTTGGCCTTCATTCCCCCGCTTGACGATGATCCGCTCGAACTGTTCGGCATCGGAAAGTCGGCCTTGGGTCGTCACGGTCAGTTGGAAGGGCATTTCCCCTGTCGAGGGTTGCTGACCTACTTGCCCGGCGGCCACTTGCAGGTTCTGCCGTTTCAAGGCATCGATGACATCTTGGGTGGTCATGTTGCGAATTTTCAGCCGATTCGGATCTATCCAGATCCGCATCGCGTAGGCTCCTGAACC
>CALEEC010000049.1 GCA_937949245.1 uncultured Gemmataceae bacterium
ACGCGATCAGCACCAGCACCATGACGCTGATCCAGACGAAGATCGACACGATGCTTTTCAACGCCGAGTCTTCTTCTTCCCCTTGATAGTCCGCTCCCAGGCGAGCATCGAGCAGGGACTGCAACCCCTCGTCGCGTTCGATCCCTAAGCGGGGCGTGCGCCAATAGATGGTGCGGACCAATTCTTGCGGTCGATTCGGATCATCGCCGTCCGCGCGTTCCAGTCCCGAGGCGCGGTCGCGGGTGGTCAGTTCGCCGCGGATCTCGTTTCGCCCCACGCGAACATTGCGAAATTGGAGATCAGGAGCGGCCAACAATTGCTTGAATTCGCCGTACCGGAGTGTCTGCACCGAGGCGTCCCGCCCCATGAGCCAGACCGATCCCAGCAGGACGATCAATCCAATCAGCACCAGTTGATTGGAGTTCCAACTTCGACTGCGTTCTTTGTTTTTCCTCTGCATGCCTTCAGCTTAGGCATCGAAGCGGTCGTGGACAACCTCCGAGGGGAACAACCTTCCCAATTGCCCCATCGTTTACCGCAACCGTCCGACGACGTTCCCCGAGTAAGACGAAATGGCCGAGCCCGAATGGTCAAGACTGCCTGCCGGAAACCGAGGTGCCCCCTAGACCGTGATCGTGGCCGCCTTGGGAGTTGGAACCCTAGCCAGTCTCGGAAGATTGCAGAAATGACTTGGCCGCTTCGGGAAAGCGTTACAGTTGCCCCACGATCGGAAATGCCTGCACGGCCTGGGCCAACTGCGTCACGGTGGACCGAGTGAAGGTTTGATCCGTCACCAAGGTGCAATCCAAGGTGTTGCCGATTCCCGGCTGGTCGCAGATCCTGCATCGAAACCGCAGGTGGCCGCGACCGTCCCCCTCGGCGTGAATCGATAGCCAGTCTTCCATCGTTTCCAGCTTGGCTCGGCCACGAAGAGATTGCAATTCCGTCAGGGACTCCGCAAATGCCGCAAGTTCATCGGTGCGGAGAAGTCCTGGCACTTCGCCGCGGAATCGACCTGCGGAAACGATGACATCCACTTGGACCCAGTTGCCGTCCCAATAATCGGTGCAGCCGGGGGAACTGCGGTGAAGAATCCTCAGTGTCAGGAAATCGCCGCATTCCGCCCGCAAGGTAATCTCGCACATGGCACGATTCCCCCGGCGAGGAAGAAGATGCATTTAGGTAGTGGCGTCCATCGCGGCCGTCGATGGACGCTCGAACATGGCTACTTGCGGCATCATGGCCGCGGGGCGCTAATAACCGCTGGTCGCGTTAATTGCCACTGGTCGTGGGCTTGGCTTCACCTTCCGCTTTGGTTTCACCCGTGGCATTGCTGGTGGTAGATGCAGCTCCTGCGTCGGTAGTTTTGGCTTCTCCGTTGCTGGAGTTAGCTTCACCGGCCGATTTGGTTTCATTGTTGCCGGTAGGTTCCGAAGCAGCAGGGGAACTAGCGGCCGTTGGACTGGCTGGAGTCGATGTGGTCGCTTCACTGGCCGAAGGAGTGGTGGGGTTCGGAGGCGTGGTCGAAGACGCGGTCGGCGTCGCAGCAGAAGGCGTCGCTTCGGAAGGAGTTGTGGCCGGTGGAGGAGGAGCGACCGGAGGGGCCGGCGGAGCAGTCGGAGTGGCCGGCGTCGGCGTGCGTAGCGTCGGGGCTTCGACCATTTGCGTCCCCGGAGGATTAGGCATCGGTGTCGGTCGCGACACGGCGATCGGCTCTTCGCTCTCTTCCTCTTCCACATACACTTCGTCGAGATCTTGTTCATCGACTTTCTGACGCATCAGCAAATAGATTAAGGTGCTGGCCGTCCAAAAGTAGCTATAGCTGAAGCCGATGGTGAGCATGAACAAGAGTGTCACCCAGGTCGAGACCAGGACCGCAGCGAGTTTGTTGCTGAAGTAATAGCCGGAGAGGTACTCGTTGTTTTGCTCGGGATTCAGGACGACGAATTGCTTGGTAGCCGGATCGTAGACCCCGGCCAGTTCAGGTTTGTCTTGCAGGAGCAGCTCGCGCCAACCGAACGAGGTCGGCGTATAAATCATGAGGAATTCGGGATCGCGTTCCACGGCACGGATGCCGGGCACTACCGTCATGCCCAGTTTCCCCAGGTAGACCATCATCGACGACATGAACAGCACCACGAAGGTGACGATGGCCCCATAGAATATGGCGACCAAGGCATACCAGAGATAATGCCACGGACACTGGAAGACGTAGTTGTAGGACCGGCTAATGGCATCAAAAGTATCCGAGCCTTCGGCGCTGGTGGTGGCATACATCATCGGATAACCGATCAAGCCCACCAACAGAATCGCCATGGCGATTCCCGCGCCCAGATACAGGGGCGCTGCGACAATCATATAGAAGTCACCAAGTCCCGGTGCAAGATTGAGCAAACCCAGGAAGATGCAGCCGACCAGGATCGCGGCAATCAATCCCAAAGGCACCAAGGGGGCCGAGAAGTACGACAGGTAACGCGAAGCCACGAAGCGAACGGCGTCGCTCCAGTAGATGCGTTCTTGCCCGGTCAGTTGGAGCACTGCCAGCCGAGTAATGACTCCCCCGAAAAAGGCCCACACGAGCAAAGCCCAGGAGATCATCAGCAGCAGGTACACCCGATTCCACAGTCCCGCGGAGGAATCGAACAAGCTCACTACCGGCGACAGATACTTAATCAGCGGTTCGATCAGCACCGGAATTTGATAAGTTAGGAAGCGACTAATCAATTCCGAGCGTTCTGCCGGTGAACTTTGGATGACCCGGGTAGCAAACAAAAACGGGTTGGGACCACGTTCTTCGTTCCAGGGCAAGGTCCGGTAGATCCCATTGGGACCCGCCCAGCGTTCGATCAGCCCAAAACGTCGTTGTGCCGCTTCAAATTCTTGGGCAGCTCGGGCGCTAATTTGTTGCTCAGTCAGGTCGGGCTTGGCAAACTTCGACTTATCGTAGGCTGGGTCGCTTTCTTTCGGCGGAGTCCAGAGGTTGTAATAGCACAGGGAGATCAACCACCATCCCATCGCCATTACAAAGATCCCCGCAGCGGCGAAAACCAGCTTCTTCGGGTCCAGGGCTACCTGGAAAGTACGAAATAATGCCGACCAAGTAAAAACCTTGCTGAGATCTAGCGTTTCCGATCGCTCGTCGGCCATGCTGCCGCTCCTTAGTCTGGCGCTGATTGCCGCTCGTGGTGCAGCTCCGTCCCGAATGACTACAACCCAATCGAGGTGGAATTATAGTCCTGACAGCGGACACGGCAATAACCCACTTGTCCACTCTCCCAAGGGAAGCCTCTGCGGGAGACTTAGGATCGACGCCGCAGAGGTTCCCAGGGCGGGGATGCGTGCCGACGCTGTCTTAGAACACCAGACCGATTCCCACATTGAACCCATGCAGGAATCGCACGAAGCGACTATCATAGGCCGGGTTCGGATTCATGAAGTTGAAGCCGACCGGCTCGGTCATTTCTTGCGTGTTGAAGAAGCTATAGATGCCGTACCCCGCCCGAATTTGCACGCCCCGCAGCGGATACCACCACAAATTCACGCCGGCGTTGATGTTCGGCACCAGACCGAAACCCACGTCCGACATCTTCGATTGCGGGCTTTGGATGTTGTCGCTCTTGTATTTGACCCGCTTCTTGACGACGTTCATCAACAGCGAGCCGGTCACATCGAAGGTGATGCCCAACGCTCCGCCTAGCCAGTAATCATAGCCGAAACCAGCCATCGGACCGTACATCCGTTGCGACAGGATGTTGTAGTACGAAGCGGCCCATTGCGGTTGATCTTCGCCGAAGACGTCGAGGTCCACGGTGCGCCATTCAAACCGGTCGTGGAACCAAGCGAATCGACCACCGGCCAAGCCATATATCCGGGCACAATCGGAGTCAAACAACGGAATCCGTGCGGTGATGTCGGTTTGCACGAAGCGTTGCCGATAGCGGATGGTCATAGTTTCGGCGGCGTTCCAGATGCCATAGGTGGCACCGAAACCGTTCCCGGGTTGCAGATCGATCGGCGTATCAATGAGCGGACCAGCATATTGCGGGTCGAAATTGAAAACTTCGGACACTAGGAACGAGTTGGAAAGGTCGGCCGGGCCGCGAAACCCTGGTGGCACCAGCGAGGCCCCCGAACGGTAGGATGAGGTGACCAAATACAAGTAGCTCAACGACAAGGTGACACCGTTGTCAAACTTGTATCCAATGGTGGCTTGGAAGCCTGGCTGCCACTCGGTAGGACCAAGGTCGGTACTGTTCAGTGCCACCGTGCCATCCCCGATGTAGGTGCCGGGGGAGCCTTGAATCGAGGCGAGTTCAAATGGATCGGTAATCCCACCTGCGATCGCGTCGTTGATCCGTTGGTTTCGCGTGATTTGGCCATTGGCATCGATCAGACCGCGATAGGCGATCGCTTGCGACCCCAACGCCTTTTGCTGTTTGAGCATCACAAACTCGAAGGCGGTGAAAAAGCCGCCGGTTTCCATACGATCGTGCCCCAAGGGCAGTGGCACCGTGATCGCATCTTGACCCGGCACCGGATACAACGGCTGAGAACGCACGGTGCCCGGACACCACAGCACGGCGGTCGCCAGCGCCAGCGAGGCACTGATCCATCGGTAACGCATACCGCATCCCCCTACATGCCGAGGACGGCCGATCGGCGAGAGATCCCCTACCCTCGCACAGGCTGCCCGTCGGGCGAGTTACCCGGTTCCGCCACTCACACGCTCGTGGAGCATGTGATTTCCCCGTGTTGGAATCGAATGGCGACGAACCATACCCAGAATCGACCAGAGTGCAAGTCCAGATTCGCCGAAAATGCAAATTAAGCGCGTTTCTCGGAAAAAAACTTTCTTGTCGGTCGTAACAGCACGATTTGCCCAGAATCTGGTAAATTAGTTCAAGTGAGAAACGACAGCGGCCCCACCAACGGGAGAACTTGGGCAATCCAACTAGCAATGACCACCGCCTTGCTCACGAGGAGTATCGGGAATGGCTGCCGACTCCCTTGCGATAGGTTGAAAATGGGAGTACATCGCGCACCGATTGCAGAAAATGCTGACCCTGCGTATGCTCCAGTAATCTGAAGTCGCTCTCCGTGTCGATACAGGGGGTACGCGCTGGTACGGAGA
>CALEEC010000050.1 GCA_937949245.1 uncultured Gemmataceae bacterium
GGCACGACCTTTTTTCTGGATCGCACGCTTCCTCTGGCGACGCAGAATATGGGCTTTGGGGGCGTGGTCAACGGCAAGTCGTTGGCTTCGCTCAACCAGTACACTTCTGCACCGATCTTCGGCTTGAATGCCTTTCCGGGCAACATCGTAGCTCGTCCCGCGGTGGCTGACGTCAACGGCGATGGAGTCGAAGATCTTATCCTTGGAGCCGGTCCTGGGGGCGGACCGCAGGTCGTCGTTTACGATGGCACCGATGGCTCGGTGCTGTACAGTTGGTTCGCTTTTGAATCGACCTTCCGCGGTGGATTGTTCATCGCTGCGGGGGATTTCGACCTCGATGGCTTTGCGGATATCGTCGTCTCGGCGGATGTCGGCGGTGGGCCACGGGTGCGGGTTTTCAGTGGGGCCAATCCGTCGCTGGTGCTGGCCGACTTCTTCGGCATTGAAGATCCCAACTTCCGCGGCGGCGCACGCATCGGCGTCGGAGACATCAACGGCGACGGAGTGCCGGATCTGTTGGTCGGTGCTGGCGTCGGAGGTGGTCCCCGCGTCGCGGGATTCAATGGTCTGTCGTTACGCCCCAACCTATCGCCGGTCAAGCTGTTCGACGATTTCTTCGTCTTCGAACAAACTTTGCGCAATGGCGTATACGTTGCAGTGGGGGATCTCGACGGCGATGGCAAAGCTGAGGGCATCTTCGGTGGCGGTCCCGGTGGAGGTCCCCGGATTCAAGCCCTCAACGCCGCAGATCTGTTGATCGGACTGGGCAACAAGAGCGAATCGGTGGTCAACTTCTTCGCTGGTGACGTGAACAATCGCGACGGAGTTCGATTGACCGTGAAAGACCTCGATGGCGATAGCCTGGTTGACTTGGTAACTAGCGCTGGCCTGACGGATGGCACCGTGCGTGTGTACTACGGTGCGAGCTTAGCCACCGGCAGCAACCAAGCCGACCTGAGCTTCACGCCGTTCTCGGGGAGTCCGTTGAGTGGTATTTTCGTCGGTTAACCCCTCTTTCGCAGGACGCCATCGGGACGCAACCACGAAAGCCGTCTCGCGAACCTACCTTAGGCATCGGCCGATGCGCAAGAATGCATCGACGATGCCTCGTCTTGGTTCCCCTCGGCTCAGGTTCGTGCCAACACCACGCTACTGACCGCAAGTACGCCGGCGAGCGGTGCCCACAACAACCGCTCGCCACGACTTGGGGTAACCAGATTCAATATCCACGTCAGCCAACTGACCGCAACGACGATCCAGATTCCCCATTGCGAAAACTCCTGGCACTCGGCAAACGCCCAGCCGCTTTTGCTGACGACAATCCCCGTCAGCAGCAAGAGCATTCCTGCTTGCATCAAAGCCACGATTCGCAGCGCGAAAGGTAATTTACCGGGGAACCGACCTCCCAACGTGAGATGCCCCCAAGGCGCTCCGAAAGCCAAAGCGATTTGGAACGCCAGGGGCACCACTACCGCTGTCAGGAAAGCATAGGTAGCGATTGTTGGATACACCTTCTAGTTCCGAAGTAATTTCAACAAGGTTCCCCAAGAAGCGAGCTAGCATTCTTTTCGGAACCACTGCCGATACAGCAGCACCACGAGGGGAATATAAGGAATGAGCACAAAAAATATCAATCCCCGGAACGTATACCCCGACTCCAACATGATTCTATCAATCGTCGTGGGATCGTCGGGATAGACGGTCGCGAGTATCTTGCGGCATACGGTTGCAGCGAAAGCCACGGCCCCCGTGGTCAGCAGGTAGCCCACGAATGCACTCATCAGCACAAATGCTAGCTTTCGCATCACCGACACCGATGGGGCACGCTCGGTCGGCTCACTCACCAGAATGGGTTATCTCGGAAAAACTTTCTGTCGTTTCCACAAAAAAACGAACCTCCACCTGTGCCGTGTGCAACCGCTTTTAGGAACCTGCAGATCAAGAGGGGTGCCTCACGCTCGGTTTTTGGATCCCACTACAATCTCGCGACATGGCACGAGGATGGGCTTGCAAGCCCCGAAGCAAATCTTGGCTCCCATGCAGGTTACGTTTGTCGGTTCGCCAAAAGTATCGGTCCATCACGAACACCGCAGAGGTTCGCCTTCATGATAGACCTTGCTTGAGAGAAAGACAAGGGAGGAAGTGGCGTAAACCTAACGGGAGGTGCATCGGAAACACAGAGGGGATTCAGCAATCTTACCGTTCTACCCAAGGAGTCAACGCCTCGGCGACTTCTCCTGGAGTCGCAGGGCGTTCGTCGGGTTTCTTGCGGAGCATCTGACCAATCAAATTCGCTAAAGGAGCGGGCACGTCGTTGCGAAGTGTGGTCAGCACGGGGGGAGGTTCCATCTGATGACGCATCAACTTTTCCATGACGTTATTGCCCAAAAAGGGGGGACGATTGGTCAATAATTGAAAGAAAGTGCAACCAAGAGAATAAATGTCGGCACGGATATCCACGGTTTTAGGATTTCGTGCTTGTTCGGGAGCAATGTAGTCGGACGTGCCCAGAATGTTGCCTTCAAAGGTCGCCGACAACGCCATTCCATGCGGGGCAAAGCGATTGCGGACCAAACCGAGGTCGAGGATACGCACGCGGCAGTCGGGTTCGGTCACGAAGATATTCTGCGGTTTGATGTCGCGATGGACGAGGCCTTCTTCATGGGCGTACTGTAGACCAAGGGCCGCCTGCTGGATGTAATAACAGGCTTCCGCGATCGGCAAGGCTCCCCGTTTTTCCAAGATTCGGCCCAAGTCGCTCCCAGCGAGATACTCCATGGCCAAGTAACCGGTCGAAGCGGAAAGATAGACATCGTAAGCCTTGACGATATTCGGATGATCGAGCCGAACGATCGTCTCGATTTCGCGTTGGAAACGCCGCAAGATCTCGGGTTTCTCGTGAAACGATTCGTGAAGCACTTTCAACGCGACGATCGCCTCGGTACGGGTATCTTTCGCTTTGAACACGCGACAGACTCCGCCTTGGCCCAAGCGAGCGAGCAAAAGGTATGGCCCACAGATCAATTCCGGCCGAGCGTGCCGCATCAATTGATCGACCTGATACGCGGTCAGCCAGCCCAGTTGGAGCAAATGCCACGCCAATTGGATCGGCTTAGGAAACGCAGCGGCGAATTGCTCGTTCACCTGACGCAATTGCTCATCCGAGAGCAGACGATACTTACGCAACGCGGCAATCAAGTCGGCGACAGATTCGGGTTTCATCGAATCATTCACGCTCCCATCCCATCGCCCCGGACCTTGAAGAACAGAGATTCAGGCCACCATTGCTCTATCCTCCAAGCGAACGGAGGTTCTGGGGGCACATACAAAGTATTATAAAGACCGATCCTTCTCGATGCGACGGCGTTTTGCCAGGGTGAATTAAATTGCTCCCAGCAATTTGGCCCCAGTACAATTCGCGCAGGTATCTCAACACCATGCCATCCGAATGTAAAGGACTCTCCTCATGCTTTCGCGGCGAAGTTTGCTGATCGTGGCCTGCCTGTTCGGCATCGTGGGGTCCGTCGAGTCGGCCGACAAACCCAAACGGTTGCTCGTGGTAACCCACTCGGCCGGTTTCATTCATGACTCGGTCGGTTTGGCCGAGGACATCCTCAAAGAAATCGGCCCCAAGCACGGTTTCGAGGTCACCTGTTGGCGTTTTACCGGCGATACTAATGCTAAAACCAAAGACGGCAAACCAGTGTTGGCCGACTATTCCGAAAAGTTTCGGCAACGCACCGGCAAGACCGTCGAACTCGAAAACACCGGGCGAATCAACAAAGAAACTCTCAAACAGTTCGACTGCGTGGTATTTTTCACCACTGGCAATCCGGTGAACAAAGAGGAATTGAAAGATCTCATGGAATGGGTCCGCGAAGGGGGGGCGTTCGCTGGAACGCATTGTGCCACCGACACACTCTACAACACCCCTTACGGCGAATTGGTCGGCGGATACTTCGATGGCCACCCCTGGCATCAGAAAATCAAGTTAGTCATCGAAGACCCGAAGCATAGTGCCGCGAAAGGCTTCCTGGGCAATAGTTTGGAGATCACCGATGAAATCTATCAGTTTCGTTCCGACCCTTACTACAGCCGGGAGAAACTGCACATCATTCTAAGCATTGACAATAGTTCGATCGATGTTAAGAAAGGCAAACGCGCCGACCAAGACTATGCGGTATCTTGGTGTCAGGAGTTTGGGAAGGGCCGGAGTTTCTACACTTCGTTGGGACATCGCAAAGAAGTGTGGCAAGATCCACGTTTTCAAGAGCACCTGATGAACGGCATTAAATGGACGCTGCGTTTGGTTCCCGGCGACGGCACCCCTAGCGGCAAGAAGTCGGCGGCGCGAATCGAGTGATTCGCGATCGCGGCCTGCTGCTGGAAAAAGCGTTAATCGTGGATCAGACAGCGGAAGCGGAGCCCCTTTGCATCCGATGGGCAATAGTGATCTGGCCGCGACCGGTTGACAGATCCTCCGCGTCCGTTACGATGAAAGTGGCCCCTATCGTCTAGCGGCCTAGGACGTAGCCCTCTCAAGGCTAAAACACGGGTTCGATTCCCGTTAGGGGCACTACAGAACGCACCCACATCGACGGCTCACCGGGCCATTACCTCCGGCGATTTACGTCTGCAGGTTCCCTTGGTTTCGGAAACTGGTCGACAGATCGCCAGCACCTCGTTCGGTCGCATGAGGCCATTTGCAGTAATGCTTTTCCCCCGACATATGCGAAATGCCTTGGTCGAACCTATTTCCCTTCCTACAATATCAATTGTAAATGGTGGCACAACACCTCGTTTTTGTGGAGACGAGAATGCCATCCTCACTGCCGGAGTTAGCGCATTCCTGTGGATGAACCTCTTGCCTATTTGAATGGTTCTCTGTTGCCGCGTTCGGAAGCGATGTTGGAACTGCACGACGCTGGCTTCGTGTTCGCGGCTACGGTCATCGACTATATTCGCACCTTCCAACAGCAGCCTTACCGACTGGAAGAACACCTGCAACGCTTCCGGCACGATTGTGCTGCGTGCTACATCCCCCTGCCGGATTCGCACGATCGCTTGCTGACGATTGCCCAAGAACTCGTGGCCCACAACGCAACGTTACTCCCGCCGCAAGCGGAATTGGTCCTGATCCTCTTCGCTACGCCGGGGCCGTTGGCTATCTACCTGGGGGAAGGCAGTGGCATCGGTCCGCCGACGCTGGGAATGCATACCTTTCTCCTCCCGTGTGCCCGCTATCGCCGATTCTTCGCTGAAGGCATGGTCCTGGCCGTGCCGGGGGTGCATGCCGTTGGTCCGGGGCAATTGATCGATCCCCGCTGCAAACATCGGAGCCGGCTTCACTGGTGGATCGCCGATCGCTTGCTGCGGGATCCAAAGTATCCTCCCCATGCTGTCGCTTTGTTGCAAGATCACCACGGCCATTTGACCGAAACGGCGATCGGCTCGTTTTTGGCCGTCATGGATGGAGTCGTCTGTTCGCCACGTCAGGAAAACATTCTCGACAGCATCAGTTTACGCCAAGTCCGTTCGTTGTGTGAACGTCTGGGTATTTCTTTCGAGCAACGCGATCTCTGCTTGGCAGATGTGCCTCGCTTTGAAGAAGCCATGCTCACCGGCACGGCTTTCTGTCTGGCCGGCGTGCGGGAACTCCACCGACAGCCGATCCCTTGGCCCGGCCCAATCTTTGAGGATCTGCTGTGCGCATGGAGCGAAGAGGTCGGCATCGATATTCGTGCGCAGATTCTGGGCAACTGCTAGACACTAGGCCGGTAAGCGTCTATTGTGTGAGAAAATCGTTAGGAATCGACTGCTTTCG
>CALEEC010000051.1 GCA_937949245.1 uncultured Gemmataceae bacterium
GAATTTGATCAGACTGCCCAGGTCACCGCGTGTCGTGGTCAAGTACGTCAGGCGGGTGTAAGCGGGTTTCTTAGGCAAGGTCGTCTGGCTGTTCTTGGTATCTGGTTCGAGGGATTTGATCTCGATCGCGTTAGCGGCGAAACCCGCTTCGCGCAGCATGCTGTTGATTTTCGAGCCGTACTCTCGGCGTGCTAGAACCACGTCGGCCGGCAAGCTCCGTTTGACGGCTTGCTGATAGTTTTTCGACTTTGCCAGAATTTCGAGTTTACGATCTTCTGCCTTTGCTAAATCGCTTTCCAATCGGCGAATGGTATTGTCATGATCCGCGATCGGTTTGACGACCAACTGATAGCCGAAAAAACCGAAGACGGCCAGGGCGATGAATCCCCCCAAGAGAATCGTCAATCGGCGTTCTGTTTGTGGTGTCATGGGTAGGCTCTCCGCTTATTCCATACCGCCGGCTGTCAACGGACCAGCAACTTCGTCTTCGCCAGGCTTGTCTTTCTTGGGGGGCGAGACGGTCAATTGCCGCGAATACTTCTTCGGTTCTCGGTGATTGATCTCGGCGGTGAGGATGTATTGCTGATTGAATCGCGAGCCGGTCGCTCCAGTGCTGCCGCGGGGTTCCTTGGGATGCACGAGGTATTCCTGATCGCGGACCATCTCGGCCATCAACCGATCGATCGCTTTGCTGTCTTCCGTGATGATGGTCAATTTCATGACACCGGCACGGGGATTTTTATTGTTTTTGTCCGCCACCATTGGCGAACCGACTAGCTGAGTCACTCGGGCTTTGTCATAATCGACGAAGCGATCGGTCAGGTCGTACAATTCATCGAGCCAGACGATTTCGCGTTTTTGCCAATCTTCGACCGCTTTGATACGTTTCTCTTCGATTTCGAGTTCAGCCAACTCGGCTTCCAGAGCCGACTTTTCTTGATTGAGCCGAGCAATCGTCCGATCGCGGGCCATCCGCATTTGCAAACCAAAGCCGAAGAGCAACAGTCCCAACAGGATGGTCAACCCCAGGCCGATCGTGATCAACTGCCGATTCGGATTATCTTCGGCGACCGGTTGCCGCGGAGCGGCTAAGTTGATTGGTAGCCCTTCCCGCGAGGCTTGCAGACGGAGCAAACCGATCAACGAACCGAAGGTGCTGCGTTGATCCGATGGCACATCCAACCCCGTGCCGAGCAAGGGATCGAAAGCGTAAACGGGGGTGGTCGTCATCCCTTCGCGGAGTCGGCCTGCCCAACCGGCCGCGGGGTCGGATTCACTGACATAGACCGCTTCGATGGTCTGTCCGGTCTGAGTGGAGAACACCGTGAAATTACGGCGTAATTCGCTCAGGCGTGCCGTTTCACTGTGCATCGCCGAGGGACCTAGGGGCCGAGCAAAGACCACCTGGGCATGGCGGCAGATAACTAGTTCGGCCCAATGTTCTCCCCGCAGGAGAATCGCGAAGGTGGATTGGTTGGGATCTAGGCCGTTGACGGCACCGACTTGCATGGCCCGTAACAGCATCGGCAGAGTCGCGAAGCAACGTGGGGTGACGCCTTGCAGAGGCAATCCTGCGGCGAGGCATAACGTATGGAAGGGGGCCAACACTTCCTTCTTGGCGATCACCACCACGGAAAGTTTCTCTCCCGTAGGATGGACGACACCGGGTTGATAGTCGATGACAACATCATCGGGATTATCCGCCAACTCTTTGATGGTCTGGAAACGGATCAGTCCCGGTTCTTCCCGCGGACTGACATTCCCCGGATATTTGGCTTCCTTGAAAATGACCCGCTCACGACTTAGGCCGATCAACGTCGGCGCGGCCGCGATGCCAGCAGTTTTCATTTGGTCTTTCAACCGCAAGCCGACTTCGCGAGCGTTTTCGACGCTCAGCGGTTGGGGCAGATCCATTGCCAGGGCTTTTTCCAAGCGGACGTTGCCGCTTTTAACGGTCGCGGCGACCAGATATAACCTTCCGTGGTCGGCGTCTAAAGCAAGGTAGCGAGGCAAGGGACGGCTCCTCCCAGGTAAAAGACGAATTAGCGGACGTCAAACCCACGGCCTAACTCGGACAGATCACGGTAATACACGATACGCGGTTTGCCTTGGTTAGTATCAACGACGGCTTCCACACGCGAGACGGTCGGATCTCCGTCAAAGTAACCGATCGCCTGAATCCGATAAACCTGCGTGCGTGTGGTCACATAGCGTTCCAGGGCACGCAAGACGATAGGGTTGATATTGGCTTCGGTCAGCAACCAAGCGGGCGTTTGGTAGATCGGATCGGCGGACTCGGACAAGGTCAGCGACGGTCGGCGATCCAGAATTGTTTGAATATCTGTTTCAGTCAATCCGGGGAGCGTGGCCAAGACGGTTCGTGGGGCTGTGTTGACGTTGATGCGTGCCGGCAGTTCGACCGAGCGTTGGGTCGTAAATTTGTCGTACAAGATCGGCAAAAATTGTCGCTGCACTCCCGAATCGGCCAAAGGGGAACGAAATACCATCGGCGGTTGATTGTTCGCTTGCGGAACGGTGACCTGGGCGGTCACAAGATCCAACGGTGAGGAGATCGAAAAACGTGCCCGAGCATTCCCCGAAGACAGGGCTTGTTGCACCACGTTGGCCAAAGCCGCAGGATCGCCGGACTTTGTTGGCGTATTGGCGTTGCTTGTGGATGATGGGCCGTACAACCGAACTGCGATCACAAAGTTGGCCAGTTCGGGACTAAGTAGACCTTGAAGTTGGGTGTTCAACGCGGTCAAATCGCGGGAGTTAAGGAAAATGCGCGGGTTGCCTTCGGTGTCGCGGTTTAGTTCCCGGCTGTAAATGGTCAGATACGGCAACCAACCACGATCGAAGGTGCCCGATTCTCCGGAATCCGCCAAGCCATTGCGGTTGCGATCAGTGCCGAACAGCAACGCCGGGGTGACGCCACGCACCAGTAGCAATTCTTCCAAACTGTCGAGGAGAGCATTTTTGCAGCGATACGCCGGACTGCGTGCGGAATAAAACTGCGATTCGGCACCGTTGGTTCGGGTGGTTTCGTCGGTGTCGATCCAGTCGATGATCGAGTCGGCAGCGGTTTCGGTCATGTTGGGGAGTCGCATTAACATATCGTGCATGATCTTGCCGCTGCTGTCCAATTTCAACAGGGTGTTGAGATTGATTTTTCCTGCTTCGTCGGTCACTCCGTAACGTGTGGGAAGGCTACTGGCGGTCAGTTCGTTGCTGTCATCGACGGCGACGATGCTGAAGTAGCCTTGCAGACCGTTCGTTGTGGGAACCGGGACACGGCGAAAAGCAGAAGGGTTGTCGTAAGGGTTCCCCCCAAGTTGTCCGGTCAGCGTGTTGCGATCCGAGAGCATGGCGATGCAGTAGTGAATGCCGGAGTCGGCTAAGGAGCGTGCTTGATGGGTGCGTACCCCCTTCTGAGCGCCACGACTTTCGGCGTTCATCAGTTCGGAGAACTGATACGCGGCCAGGGTAAGAATCACAATCACGACCAAAACCGCGACCAAGACGATTGCTGAACGTCGGTGTTGGGGCGAGTGGCCAAGTTTCATGGGAGCAATGCCTCCAAACCGGGCAGCGGCGAACTACTTGCCAATCCGGGGGCTCCGGGAACCGCAAATACCTGACGCACCGTCTTGCGTAAAGGGCCAAGTTCAGGTTCGGATGAGCGGGGAATTTCGATGACGAAGGTCACCTCAATCGCACGCGGAGGTCCTGTCGGCGTCACTCCGTCCGGCCCCGGGAGGGAGCCGTCCCAGAAATCGACCCAACCACTACCATCGAAATAACGGAACGAGAGTTCCTTCACTTCTTCACAAATGATAGCGGATGCTTCATTCGAGGTATCCGGTTGTGTCGAGTTTTGGGCTTCGTTAGAGGTCAGCCATTGCAATTCTTGCCGAGCTAAGCCACCGTTGCCACTGCTAGCTAGCCAGTAACTGATCCGCCGAAGGTCGCTCGGCGTGGCGTTTTCCTGCGAGGGATCACCTGCTGTGCGGGTCAGGTCGGGAACGCGAGTGACGAAAACCGTTATCGAAAGGGCATCGCCAATCACCCCGGCCGAGAACGGCACCACCGTGGAAGCATTGTTCCCCATCTCTGCACCGCTGGCCGACGCAGTTGAGGGATCACTGCCCGTTGTGCTCGAGGTGCCAGAGGTGGTGCCGCCCAAGGCATTGATGATTGCTGTCAGGGTCGAAGCAGCGGAAGATCCGGGAGTGGCCCGAGACGATGCAGGAGTCAAAGCGGGAATCAAGTCGTTGCCTAGGCGTTGCACCACGGCACGGGTGATGTTGGCTTGTTCCACGATTTCCCGACTCGCTTGCATTTGCCGAAGTTGCACGTCAATCGCTACATACAACGCGCCCAACAGCAGTACGGCAATCGCACTAGCCAGGAGCATTTCCAACAGGGTATAACCCTGACGATGAGCCGATCTTCGAGAAGAACTCTGCATGGTCTGGTCCTCGTCGGGGGACAAGTTACCTCATCAGAGACGTACTTCTGCCTGTAGTGCTAGGCGTGCTAGAACCGGTATTAGCCGGGTCCATGGGCGTCGAACTGGGGGCCGTACTGCCGGATGAACTGTTTGATTCGGGATCGAGCGTGCCGAAAGCTGCCGGGTCTAGTACGAATTGGCTAAGCGTGGTTTCAAACACGGAGCCATCGGGGCGTGGTTTGCTCACCCGCACGGTGACGCGGTACAAATTCGGTATCGAGTTGGGTTCACTTTCGACAACCCAATCCCAACCCGTGCTATCGTCCTCGAAACTGCCGCTTTCACCGTTAAGAGATACCACACCGGCCAACACCTCGGCCAGTTTCGATTCTGCCAATCGGCTGCCTTCGGTCTGCAAACGCATTTCCTCGGCTTGTTCGCTACTCAAACTGACGAGTTGGCCTAAGCCAATTAACGCGATCAAAAAGATGGTCAGCGAAATCAGCACCTCCAGCAGCGAGACTGCCGGTCGAAGGGAACGGCGAGATCGAGAGAAAGTCATGGCGTGTCACCTCGATCAACATCGCCCTTCGATAGACTCACCGATCCGGTCAGAGCGCGCAATCTCAATCGCACCGAGCGAGTGCCGGGAGAAGCCAAGGTGAGTTCCACATCTTCAGAGCAGGTACCATCGGGATAGAAAGTGACAATACGGGTCCAACCATCGGCCCTCGAGGAAGAATCGCTCATCGGCGCGTCGGCCGAGTCACTGGGCAGGCCAGCGGTGAAACTAGGGCCATTCCACACGAAGCGAACATCTTTGGGGAGTTTCTCTTCAAGGGAAAACACGGGGCTATCGTCGCGGTCGCCCGGTTCGTTGACCGAGTCGCTCCAGAACTCGCTGGTGTCGGGGGCCACTTTCATTTCGACCATGTTGGGGGCACGGATCGCGAAGCGGTAGGGGCGACCTTCTTCGATGGCTCGGCTACGGGCTTCCGCCCAACGGGCGCGAACCAAATCAGCAGCCGCTTCCACTTTGACATCCGTGTACATCGAGTCAATCAGAGGAATGGTGACCCCGGCAAGGATGACCAAAA
>CALEEC010000052.1 GCA_937949245.1 uncultured Gemmataceae bacterium
CAATTTCTTCAACCCCGCAGGAGTCAACTTGGTGTCAATCACATACAACTCGGTGAGTTTCTTGAAGGCGGCCAAGTCTTTCAATCCTGCGTCGGTGATTTTCGTTGAGCTGAGTTCCAGCTTGGAGAGGTTCTTGAGTACCGTCAGATGCTTCAAGCCGGCGTCGGTGATGGCGGTTCCATGCAGATCAAGGATCTCAACTTCTTCGACTTTGCTGGGGCGTTTTCCTGAAGAGGTTTTGCAGCGGTAGAACGCGTGCAGTAGTCCCGTCTCGCGTAACACAGCCAAGACGCGATCGGTCAGTTGGTTAGAGTGAAGCCCCAGGGTGTGCAACTTCTTGTTCAGCGGAGCCAGCTCTTTCAGGCCGACGTCAGTCACTTGGGTCTTGATCAAATTCAGTGAAGTCAGATTCTTTAGTTGGGCCAGCTCCTTCATCCCCGCGTCGGTGATCTGGGTATCGTACAGATTGAGCATCGACAGGTTCGGGAAGGCGGATAATTCTTTGAGCCCCCCGTCGGTAACCTTGGTCCAGCTCAGATCGAGTTGCGTGAGACTTCTGAAGGCAGTTAATTCTTTCAAATCCTGATCGGTCAGCGGAGTTTTGGAGAGCAGCAAGGCCACAACGGGCTTATCGGGATGTTTTTCGTCTCGTTGTACTTTTCGGCCGAGCTTTTCGATCAAAGCCAATGCTTTGGCTTCATCGGCACTTTGGGCATGAGCGGGGATGCCTCCCCATTTGCTCCCGATGACGATCATGCTCAACAATAGCAATCGCTGCATGGCGGTTCTCCAATGTTGCATCGCTTGGCGATTTCTCTCCGCGATCGTACCAACTCGTTGGGCTGGGGCCAATTCTGTTTTCCTGGCGAATCACGAGGAGCCAGAGGCATTTTACAGGGGGTTTCTTGGCGTCGGCTTGGCAATCTGATAGGCTAGAGGAAATACATGAATCCCCTCGAAATTTGGCGTGATCGATGGCTTTGTCGCCGGCAGATTTTATGTCGCTCATTCAGCGAGTTCGGCAACGCGAAGAACTAGCAGCGACCGAACTGGTTGAGCATTTTCGTCCTCAGGTGTTGCGTGCGGTGCAGCATCGCCTCATCCGCTTGGGGCTGCGCAATCAGGTCGATGCGGAAGACGTTTGTCAGACCATTTTTGCCAATCTGTTCACCCGGCTGACGGCGGGAGAGCTGACGTTTCAAACGCCCGATGACCTGGCCAAGTTGCTGCAACGCAGTGCCCGGAATCAAGTTTACGACGAATTGCGTAAAATTCTCGCGGCCTCGCGGGGGGGAGGAGCGACCTTGGTGGGAAGTTCCTCGGAGTCGGAAGACGATTTCGCCCGCATCGCGGCCAATGAATCGACGCCCAGCAAAATCGTCGCTAATGCCGAACTCATCGATGAAATCTTTCGCCGACTGACGCACGAAGAACGCCTGATTTTCGATCAGCGAAACAACAAACGCGACTGGGCCGAGATCGCGCAAGCCCTCGGAAGCACTCCCGAAGCGTTACGCAAAAAACTTGCTCGCGCTTACGACCGCATTCGGCGAGAACTTGGCATCGAACTCCCGCCCCAGACGTGATCGAGCCTCGATTCGCTCCTTTAGGTTGACTTGCTTCTTGGTATCGCGGAAGAATCCCTTAAAATACTTCTCGTCGTCCTCGGAGGAGGACGCAACCACCGATTTTCCTCATTTTGCCGATGACGGATGGCTCTATGGCGACGAGTAGAAATGTCGTTCCAGCTCCAGCATCGGCTCTCGCCAGGATTTGCCGCGAATGATGACAACGCCGATCGACATGCGCAGCGATACCGTAACCAAGCCGACCGCGGGGATGCGTGCCGCGATGGCAGCCGCGGAGGTCGGAGACGATGTCTTCGGCGAAGATCCAACCATCCAGCGTTTGGAAAGCCGGGTCGCCGACCTACTGGGCAAAGAAGCCGCTTTATACGTTCCCTCCGGGACGATGTCGAATCAAATCGGCGTGCGGGTGCATACGCAACCGGGCGATGAGTTGCTGATCGAGGCGACCTCGCACATTTACGTTTGGGAAGCTGGTGGGCCAGCAGTGCTTAGCGGGGTGACCTGTCGGACCATCGAAGGTGATGCGGGCATTCTCGATGTGTCGCAACTCGAGAACAAAATTCGTCCCGGCAACGATCATTACGTTCGCACCCGCTTGGTTTGTTTGGAGAACACGCACAACCGCGGCGGGGGGCGGGTCTATCCGCTCGACAAGATCGCGGCCATCAGCGCGTGGGCACGCAAAAACGGCTTAGCGATGCATCTGGACGGCGCACGCTTGTGGAATGCCGCGGTGAAAACCGGAATTCCGCTGCGAGAGTGGGCTAGGCATTTCGATAGCGTCTCGGTCTGTTTCAGCAAAGGGATGGGCGCGCCTGTCGGCTCGACCTTAGCAGGGACGAAAGACTTCATCACCAAAGCCAAACGCATCCGCAAGTTATTCGGGGGGGCCATGCGCCAAGCGGGGGTGTTGGCCGCGGCATGTTTGTATGCCCTCGATCACCACTTCGAGCGCTTGGCCGATGATCATCGTCATGCACAGATCGTGGCCGAGGCAATTGCCGACACTCCAGGACTTCGTTTAGAATTCGGCAAGCCGGAAACGAACTTGATCTGGTTCGAGTGCGACCCGGCTTTGGGCGGAGCCAAAATTGTTGCGGAGCGGTTGAAAGCCAACGGCTTGCTAGTCGCCTCGCTGGGACCGTATGCCATGCGGGCTTGTACGCACCTAGACATTAGCCGATCGCAAGCGGAACAAGCTGCGGACATTCTTCGACGCACGCTTCGTTCGATGACTCCTGTGGGATGATAACCAATTGTTTCCTCCAACCTGGACCCTCTCCTATGAAAGCAACTGCAACACGATGGTTTGTGATGATTGTACTCGCCTTGTCCGTGAGTTTGACGGGGTGCAGCAGTAAATCGAACAAGATCAAAATCGCGGTGGTCAGCAATAACCCGGCGGAGTTTTGGACCATCTGCGAAGCGGGAGCCAAGAAGGCGGCCCAAGATTTCGATGTCGAATTGCTGTTCCGCAAACCGCCCAAGGGAGAAGTAGGCACGCAGATGGATATTGTCAATGGCTTGCTCAATCAGGGAATCAAAGGCTTGGCCATCAGCGTCATCAACCCCGATGAGCAGACCCAGGATCTGAAGCGGATTGCTTCGGAAGTGCATCTAATCACTATGGACAACGACGCCCCGCAAAGCAATCGCCGATGCTATGTGGGCACCGACAACTACGCTGCGGGCCGGCAAGTCGGCCGATTGGTCAAGCAAGCGATGCCCGAAGGGGGAGCGATCGCCATTTTTGTCGGTCAGATCACGCCGATCAACGCTCGGCAACGCTTTCAAGGGGTGGTCGATGAGTTGGCCGGGCAAAAGGACGCCAAGGGACCGCAGTATGGCAAATATCTGCTGTACGGCAACGAGGCCATCACCGACGATGTGAAAGAAACCGTCGCTCAGGACAAAGCCAAAGATGTCTTGGAGAAAATCAAAGACCCCAACGGCGAGAAGAAAAATGTCTGCCTGATTGGCTTGTGGGCGTACAATCCGCCGGCAATTCTGGAAGCGGCACGCTCGAAGGGGTTGGCAGGAACTATCAAAATTGTTGGATTCGACGAAGATCCGAAGACACTCGACGGCATTGAAAAAGGAGAGATCTACGCCACGGTAGTGCAAGATCCGTTCACCTTTGGTTACAAATCAGTGGAGATTCTGTCCGCCTTGGCCCGAGGGGACGATAGCAAAGTGGTCAAAGATGCGGTACCGCACCGCGTGATCACCAAAGACGGTGGCCCGGATGAAGTCCATGACGGCATGACGATCAAGAACCTCAAGGTCACTGAGTTTCGCAAAGACCTCGATGCGAAACTGGGACGCTAAACGAAGAAACTCCAACGGTTGCCGCCGTCGGGAAAAGTTTCCGGCAGTTGCTTGAAATCGGGGGTATTTCGCCTAGATTAAATGCACTTTGTGCTTTGGCTCCGCAGGATGGATGGGAAGAAGCATTCGTAGAGTTCGCCTTATATGTCACCATCGGCGAAGTATACGATATTTTTGGTCGATCGCGATTCCTCCTTGGCCGGTGTCTTGGAACCCGCATTGGGAGAACGCTTCCAAGTGCGTTGGTTTCCCGATGCGGACTCGGCGCGGTCGGCTTTTCAACAGAAACCGGCCGAGATCGTCATTGTCGATCCAATGAGCGATGAATCGGCCACGGATCGGCTGATGGATTGGTTGCAGGTCTTCTTCCCGACGACCATTCGCATTTTGACTACCGTCAATGGTCTGCTCAGCGATGCGTTGGAAGCGATGAATAGCGGCCGAGTGCATCGGGTGTTGTCCAAACCAGTGCGTCCCGATCAACTGCGGGAGGTAATCGGCTCGGCGACCCGGTTGATTCAGTTGGAACGCAACCACGAACGACTCTTGCAGGAGATGCGGAAACTGAACATCGAGTTGGAATTGCGCGTTCAAGAACGCACCCAAGAACTCGAAGCCGCCTATCGGGAGTTGCAGCAGAAAAACCTGATCCTGCAAAAGATGGCTCTGACCGATCCGTTGACGAACCTGCCCAATCGACGGGCCATGGATCGCTTGGTCCGCACCGAACTGTTGCAACGCACCCGCAAGCCGACACCGCTGTGCGTGGGGTTGATCGATGCCGATCATTTCAAGGAAATCAACTCGCGGTATCTGCTTTCGGGGGGCGATCATGTGCTGGTTTGGCTAGGGCAGACCTTGGCCAAATCGGTGCGTGCCGTCGATTCGATCGGTCGGGTCGGTGGCGAAGAATTCATGCTGGTCGCTCCTGAGACGGGGGTGGAAGGCGCGCATATTCTGGCGGAACGCATTCGCCGAACCATCGAAAATAGCCACACCGTCTACGATGGGCACACCATCCGAGTCACCGTCAGCTTGGGAGTCGTCGCCTTATCCCCCGAGCAGATCGTCTCTTACGACGCTCTGCGGCACGCGGCTGCTGAAGCACTCAGCGAAGCCAAATGCACTGGCCGTAATCGTGCTGTGGTACGCGAGTTTTCCCCCACCCCGGGCTACTCGCCGCTATCGGCACGGGAATAATGCCGTCCATTTACGCAAATCTTCTCTGTTTTTTGCTGGTGCTTCGACTAAAATCTGCCATCAGACGCCCTGTAGGTTCTCACAATCTCTATCGCGAGGGTTTTCGATGCGAACGGTATGCTCTTTGCTCATCTTGTTGATCGGTTTGTCGGTACAT
>CALEEC010000053.1 GCA_937949245.1 uncultured Gemmataceae bacterium
GGCGATGGCCACGATGATCTGGTCATTTCTCCCGATGAGGGGGGCGGCCCGCGATTGCGCGTGATCAGCGGCAAGGATTTCAGCCAGATCGTCGATTTCTTCGGCATCGAAGATACCAACTTCCGCGGTGGGGTCCGTCCCGCCGTCGCCGACATCAACTTCGACGGTTACGCCGACCTCGGCGTGGCTGCTGGCTTCGGAGGTGGCCCCCGGATTGCCTTGTTCTTTGGTCAAACGCTCGGCCAACTCGATGCCAACGGTTTGCCCCCCAAGATGGTGGCCGACTTTTTCCTATTTGAGGAAACGCTCCGCAATGGGGCCTTCCTCAGCTTGGGCGATGTCAACGGTGACGAAATTGCGGACATCATCGGCGGAGGTGGTCCCGGAGGCGGACCACGCGTCTTCATTCCCGATGGAGCCACACTGTTGGCCACCAATGGCAAGAAACTGACCGAAGTAGCCAACTTCTTCGCCGGCGACTTGAATTTACGCGGGGGCATCCGCGTGGTGGCCAAAGACCTCGATCGCGATTGGCTTGCGGATGTCGTCACAGGCATCGGCACCAATTCCGGCTCACGGGTGAACGTCTACCTCGACACGTCGTTGGTTCCCGGCACCCCGGCCGCTGCGGCGAGTTTCGATGCGTTCCCCGGCTTTACCAACGGCGTCTTCGTCGGTTGACGCGCTGCGATAGCACGGCGTAAGCCCGCTGGGTCTCGAACCTCTCGGCCGACTAACGTCTGTCGGCTCGCTTTCAATTGCTCCGCCGACTAACGTCTGTCGGCTCGCCGGGTCGCGGTGACTCTGTCGACTCACGTCGACGCTCGGCTTTGCCTCTGCCGTCGGGAGCATGAATGTGCTAGGATGAAGCACTGTCTCCCTGTCCCAATGTCCGAACCCAACTGCTCACCGATGGACCATGGCTGATCGGAGCTTCCGCAATGGTGGCACAGCCCAACGAATTTGACTACGCCGATTCACCTTCCCCAGCACGCAAGCCATCACGGCAAGCGTTCGATGCAGGAATGGTGCTCGCGTTTGCGGCCGGAGGCATCGCGTTTCTGGGGATTTTGGTCTTGGTGCTAAGGCCGGTGTTGACTTCCCCCCAACTGCCCCAAGAGCCACCCGCGCCTTCCAATGCTTCTCCGCTAGCGAGCGATCCGCGCTTGGCACTGCATGACGACTACGCCCAAGGTCCACCATTTGCTACGGAAGAACCTACCGTTTGGGACGGTGTGCCGAATGTCTGGTACTTCAGCAATGGAGTTTTGCTAGGGCGTTATCGCAAAGACTTGGCCCCCGGTTCGACGTACTTGACCACGCAACGCCGTTATGCCGATTGGGAATGGTCCTTCGCCGTGCGCTTGAGTCAGCCGAACCTACGCGTCGGAGTGCTGTTTCGCGGCTTGCTGGAGTCGATGCCCAACTTTGCGAATCCTCCCGGCGTCGAGCTCGAATGGGGAGACGGACGCTGGGGCGTGTTGGTCGATCGCTGGCAGCAACGCGATTGCAGCGGTTTGCCCCAACTCAACAAGCCCATCGATCCGACCCAGTGGAACGACCTACGCATCCGCTGTGTCGGCCAACGGCTTACGGTGTCCGTCAATGGGGAAACGACCATCGACGCGGCATATCGCATGCCCCCGACAGGCATTTTGGCGTGGAAAGCGAGCAAAACCCAAGCCGGTGATCAAGTGCAATATCGCAACATCCGTTTCCGCGAACTGGAACCGCGTCCCGAATGGGGCGATTGGCTCGGTCCCAAGGGCGTTGTCGCTGTCGAAACCCTGCGGAATGTCTTTCGCAAAGCCTGGGCGTTGCCTCCTATCGAAGGCGGGCTTACTTGGAGCGACGATGGCCGTTGGCTTGCAGTGCCGGTGCGATCGCAGGAACGCTCCGTAGTCTGGTTGATCGATGCGAAAACCGGGCAGACGCGCCACCAACTGTTCCAACCTCAGGACCGCGAACGCTATCACGGTTGTGCATTCGGCCACGGCAACCGTTGGCTCGCCGTGGCAGGAGGAGATTCCCTGCGGATCTGGGACGTGGAGTCCGGCCAACTAATCCGCGACTTGCCGATCCCTCGGCCGGCCTATGCCGTGGCTTTTCAGCCCAACGGCAAAAGGCTCGCGGTCAGTGGGCACGGCTTTGTTCGCTGTTATGCCACCGACAGCTGGGCGGAACAATTCACCGCGAGCGAATTCGAGGGGATCTCGCACGGTGTCGCTTTTGAGCCGAACGGTCATTGGTTGGTCAGTTCGCATACCGAGGGATTTATCCGGCTACGACATTGTGACCATGGCGAAACCATCGGCACCTTGGCGGTAAGTGGCAACAACGCCGGAGGAGTCGCGGTGCATCCGACGGGGGCTTGGCTTGTCGCGGGGAATGCGACGCATGTTCGGCTTTGGTCGGCCGATGGCCTGCGCGACGATTTGCAGACCTTCCCCCACCTGTCGGCCAATTGGCAAGCCTTCGCGCCGGATGGCAAAACTTTCTGGGTCGGCGGTTGGCAGGTCGATTCTACCGGAGCCACCTTGCATCAGTTCGATCTTAAGGGGCATCTGCGGCGGGCGTTGCATTTGCCCGAGGTGCAAGGCGAAGTGCGTTCCGCCTTGTCTCCCGAGGGGAAACGCTTAGCCGTCGCCGCTGCGAAAGCCTTGGCTGTCATCGATTTGGAGCAAACCCCATGAGTGCCGTTGCCGCGAATTTCGGCGGAACTCAGGTCCAGCGATCGTTGTTGATCGTCGATGACGAAGAGGCCGTCTGCTGGTCGCTACGTCGCGCGTTCGAGCGACTGGGCTATCGGGTTCAGGTAGCCGTCTCGGCGGAAGAGGCATTTCGGCTGATCGGCAAACCGGCCCCCGATGCGATCATTCTCGATGTCCGTCTACCGGGCATGAGCGGTTTAGAGGCCCTGGCCCGACTGCGGCAATTGGCCCCATCGGCCGCTGTGATCGTCATCACGGCTCACGGCAATCTATCGACCGCAGTTCAGGCGGTCGAAGGGGGAGCATTCGATTACCTGGCCAAGCCATTTGATCTGACCCAAGCCGTGGAAGCGGTGCAACGAGCCATCGCATCACGGGAAGCGGCTCAACAGGTCCACCGTAGCGAAGCCTCCATCGATGTCGGCGGTGAAGAGTTGATCGGCCGCAGTGCCGCGATGCAGACGGTGTTCAAGCGCATCGCCCTGGCCGCTCCTTCCGATGCGTGCGTCCTGATTACCGGCCCCAGTGGCACCGGCAAAGAATTGGTCGCTCGCGCGTTGCATCGCTACAGCAAACGCCGCAACAAACCTTTCCTCCCGGTCCACGTCGCGGCAATGAATCCGAATCTGGTGGAAAGTGAGCTATTCGGCCACACCCGGGGGGCGTTCACCGGCGCGGCCCAGGCTCGCCCCGGCTTGCTGGTGTTGGCCGATGGAGGCACGGTCTTTCTCGACGAATTGGCCGACATCCCTTTGCCCGTGCAAGCCAAGCTTCTGCGGGTGTTGGAGCGTCAAGAAGTGCTTCCCGTGGGAGGAAATGAATCGGTGAAAATCGATATACGGATTCTCTCCGCCACGCACCAAGATTTGCAAAAGTCGGTACAGGAAGGCCACTTTCGCCACGACCTCTACTTTCGCCTCAATGTCTTCGGCATTCACTTGCCGGCATTACGCGACCGCTTGGACGATCTACCGTTGTTGGCCGAGCATTTCTTACGCCGGTTCGAGTGCCAATCCCCGCCGTTGAGCCAAGCGACCCTCGACTATTTGGCCACCCGGCGTTGGCCGGGCAACATCCGCGAATTACGCAATGCCCTCGAACATGCCGCGATCCTGGCTCGCGGCGGACCGATCTTGCCGGAACACTTCCCCCCCGAAATCACGCTCGCGCTTCCAAGTTCGGCAGAGTTGCCTTTGGAAACCCGCTTGGCCGAGTTGGTGCGCGATTGGGTTCGGCAACAGGTGCAAGCCGCGGGCGACCAAGAACCGGTCGATCTGTATGCCGCTTTGCTCCAACGCATCGAGGGGCCGTTGTTGGCCGAGGTGCTGGAGCAGGTCCACGGCAACCGGTTGGTCGCGGCCCGGTGGCTCGGGCTGGCACGCGGGACAGTGCGTAAACTTATCCGCAAACATTTGGCCCCGGATGAGGCCGACAGCAGCGACGACGAAGAGAATTGACAAATCTGCAACCGCGCGAACAACTCGAGTTGGAGCTAAGGGCAGTTTCGGTCGTAGCTTCCTCCCCTGCCCTAGCTAGCGATGGCGAAAAGAATCGGCGTTCGTGGAAGTGGGAGCATCCCGCGAACGCCGAGCAGGTGAGAAGTCGAAGCGATCCGCGAACGGTGAACGTGCAGCGACCGAGGGGCCACCCGCGAACGTCCGTCCGTTTGACAACGTGGAATCGGATCAGATCAACTCCGCGATCGGTTTACCTCCTTGGATCATCGGCGTCGGCCGACCTGTGGGATCTTTGTAATGCAGATCTTGCGGAATGCCCAGGACATGGAAAATGGTAGCCATCAGGTCTTGCGGAGAAATCGGCGTGGACTTGGGTACCTCCGCTTTCGCCGTCGATTCGCCGACGACTTGGCCCATCTTCAGCCCACCACCGGCCAAAGCCAGCGTCGATAGTGGTGCCCAGTGATCGCGGCCCGCGTTGCCGTTGATCCGCGGCGTGCGACCGAATTCTCCAGTGATGACCAAAAGCACGTTCTGGCTCAACCCGCGTTCATGCACGTCTTCCAGAAAGGCACTGACGGCTTGATCGACCTTCGGCCCGTTGCGTTCCATACCGGCTTTGATGTTGCCGTGCATGTCCCAGCCGCCGAACGACACTGTCACAAAGCCGACTCCTGCTTCGACCAGGCGGCGGGCCAGCAGCATTTGTTGTCCCAAGCCAGTGCCATACTTTTCGATCAGCTTGGCCGGTTCGTGCTTGATGTCGAAGGTTTCGCGGGCTTTGCTCAAGATCAGGTCGAAGGCTTGCGACTCGAAGCTATCCAAACCGTCCATCAAGCCGGTGCGATCGATTTCTCGGTTAACGTCGTCGATGCCATGCAGCAAGGCACGCCGATCGTTGAGACGATCGACCGATACTTGCGGTGTCATGTTCTGCCGGGTCCGCCCGCCGATGTCGAACGGGGCGTACGGCGCACCGAGCCATGCAGGACCATCCCCCAAAATACTGCTGGTGCGGACGTAGGTCGGCAATCCGGTGGCTGGGTTGTTCGGGCCACGATACCGGGCCAAAATCGCCCCAATCCCCGGTTTGTTCGCTCCGGCACCGTTGTCGGCCGCGACGAAATTGTAGCCGGTCATCACCCAATGTGTGCCTCCGCCGTGCCCGCTGTTACGATGAGCAAACGAGCGAACGAAGGCCATCTTATCGGCATGGGCGGCTAGTTTCGGGAAGGTGCCCCCAATGCTGATGCCGGGAATGTTGGTTTTGACCACTCCAGTCACACTGCGGAATTCGACAGGGGCTTCGGGTTTGGGGTCGAAGGTTTCCACATGCGTAGGTCCTCCTCCTAGCCACAGCCAGACGACCGAAGTATTCCGCGTCGGCGAAGGATTTTTGGCCTGAGTCGCGGCCCGAGTACGGTTGAGGTCGGCCAACGTCAGCCCCGTCAGGCCGAGGGCGCCGATTTTGATAAAGTCGCGTCGCGTGGAACCGTCGCAATCGGTCCATCGACGGGAGATGGAGACATCGAACATAGGGTGGGCTTCCTGTAACGATGGATGGTGGGAATACACCGAAGCGGAGATTACATCCAACGCTAACGCGTTCGACGCCCTCTGTCAAGCATACGATGAAAAATTCGCGAAAAATCCCCAGCCGGTAACACACGATTCGCGCTTGGCTGTCCCAAAAATTGCGGCAATTTCCCCAGCAGTCGTGATGATTTCCCCAGCAGTCGCGACGCCTTGGTGTCAGCACGATTGGTTGCTACAGTGGAGTTGCTATTGGATTTCCAGCAAACCTTGCGGTGGCGCTATTTGGAGTCTGCACGAGTTGATAGGGCGTCGTCCGCGATGACGCCGAGGTAGGTGCGCAGGCGTTGGATTTGCTCGTGCATTGGTCGGGGAGGCGTGGGGGTTTTGTGTCCGCGTTCGCCGACGACGGCCAAACGAACGAACACGGGGCCAGGTCCTTGCAGACACTCGGCCGCTGCCGCGGACCATGCTTGGAGCGTGTCGAATGCATACACGCGTTCGATCCCTGCGGCCTTAGCCAAGCCTGCGAAATCGGTTCGTCCCGCTCCAGGGACCGGTTGACCGCCGGTGATTTCGTATAAGCCGTTGTCGATCAGAATTACATAAATCGCGGCCGGGTAACTGGCTAAAGTCACCAACGATCCCAAATTCATCAGCAAACTACCGTCGCCAGTCACCACAATGACGCCGCGTTCCGGTTGAGCCAAAGCCAACCCCAGTCCCAAAGCGATCCCCTGCCCCATGCTCGACGGCATGTAGGCGAAATCGTTCGGTGCATCGGACAAACTCGGCCACAAAGCGACCGATCCCATCGTCGTCAGCACCAGTTTTTCGCCACGAACGGCCGCTAAGACGGTCAATGCTTCGCGATGGGTGAGCATGCTCGCTTCACTCCGCCCAGAGGACGACCCCTACCGTGCGTTCGCTCTGGAAACGGCGCAGTGTGTCGAGCAGCATGGGGGCCGTGTCGCGTGTCGGGTCGATCCAGATGTACGGGACGTTCCAGGCTCGGACAATCGGTTCGGTGAACTGCGGGCAAGTATCGGCGGATCGGCCTTGCACAAAGGCCGTGTAACTGCGGACGCCCACGATCAGCGGTAGTGGGATTTTCAGATCGTGGACGACATTCCGAAAAGCGTCGCCGGCCTCGAAAAAGCCGGTGCATTGCATGACCACCAAGGGTTTGGCCCCCCCTAGCCAAAGTCCCGCGGCCAAGGCAATCGCTTCCCCTTCGCGTGTTGCTCGGATCAGCTTCAACGTAGGATGAGCGACTAACTCGGCTTCCCAAGTACCGAGGTGGCTATCGGGAAGCCAAACGATGTGCGTCATCCCCAGCGTTTGGAACACCGAAACGACTTGTCGCGAATCAAGCATCACGCCAGCCTCAAGTCAAACGATCCCACCGATCCGCGGGGGACGGTAATTCCATGATCAGCGGGAGGACGGTAACAGACTGCGTTCTAAGACCCGTCGGGCGGCGTCGAACTCTGGCTGCCAGGTGATCTCCGGCTCGCCGTAGCGAAGGCAATCGCGGATCTTTTCCAGGGTATTGCGTGCCATGTGGGGGCATTTGTTGCAAGCGCAGGTGATGCCCGGCACCGGATGATAGCGATGCCGCGGATGCTTCGTCTGCAACTGCCACAGCATGTTCGCTTCGGTGGCCACCAGAAAATCGGTCGGCTCGGCCCACTGGCCGACATAGCGGAGCATCGCTTCAGTGCCACCGATGAAGTCGCTATGTTCGCGGATATTCGCCGGACATTCGGGATGGGCCAACGTCTTGGCTTGCGGCAAGCGCTTTTTCGCATCGAGCAGATCGCGAATGCTGAACACCTCATGCACCATGCAGGAGCCGTTCCACAAGATCATCTTCCGGCCGGTCACTTCTTCCAAATAACTCCCCAGGTGCCGATCGGGGACGAACAAAATCTCCTGATCTTCCGGCACTTGGCGCACAATCTCTTCGGCATTGCCGGAAGTGACCACCCAATCGGAAAGGGCCTTGACCGCGGCCGAACTGTTGATGTAAGTCACCGTTTGAAATCGGCGGCCATTGATGCGAAGCATCTCTTGATACCGGGCCAACTTGTCCGCCGGGCAGGAATCGGACAGCGAGCAACCCGCTTTCAGGTCAGGAAGCAGCACTTTCTTGGTGGGATTGAGCATCTTGGCCGTCTCGGCCATGAAATGCACGCCACAAAAGACAATCACCGGCGACTGCACTTGCGTCGCGGCACGGGCCAATTTCAAGCTATCGCCAGTGATGTCGGCAATTTCCTGAATTTCGCCTTCTTGATAATAATGGGCCAAAATCGTCGCGCCGAGGCGTTCTTTCAATTCGAGAATCCCCGCGACGACATCCGAGACAACAGCATTTTTCATGGAAGGAAGAGTTTCCTTGTTTTTAGGGTGGCGGAGGAAACGAACCCACTACGAGGTATTGTATGAGAACATTCGGCGAAGAACGCGGAAAATTTCGATGAATCTCTGGTTTCGCCGATGCTCGGTCAGACCGCCCCGGGCTTCTGGGCGGCAATCAGAAAACCGTAAGCCCGCAGATTCGCCCACCAAGTTCCTGCGGGAATCGGGGCTTCGACCGCGATGGGCTGCCAAGTACGGATCTGCAAGCCGAGCGCCGGCAACAACGTCTGCAACTCTTTGGCCGTGAAATGCTTCAGCGTCAGCGGTGCCCCGCCGTAATGCTGCGGCATCGTGCGTTCGCCCGGTTCGCAACGCCCTAACGCCGCAGCCAAGGTGTTGGTCAACGCCCACCAACGCCCCGAACGATGGCGCAGATGATACCACCGCTGGTGCGCGTGCAAGATCAACATGCCTCCCGGTTTCAGAAGACGATGGACGTGTTGCAAAAACTGCATTCGTGCCGCCTGACCCCGAATCATACCGAAGGTGCTGAACAAACACGCGGCCGCATCGAACGTGGCATCTGCGATGGCATCCAATTCGACGAGATTGGCTTCGATCAAAAATACAGTACGGCCCTGACGTTCGAGTTGGGTGCGTTCGACCAACTGGGCTTCGATCCGAGACACCGTGCATCCCATTTTTTCGAGTTTCTCGTGGGCCACGGTCAACATTTCTCGCGACAGATCGACCCCCACGCAATTGTAACCGCGTTCGCTCAGTACCTGCAACAATCGCCCGGTGCCGCAGCCTAAGTCGATCACCCAGCCGGTGGGCGGAAGATGCCGCAACGTAAACTCCACATCGTAATGCAGAAGCGGCGTGTCGGCTAAGGCGGCGTCGTACTGCCGAGCGAGTTCAGGGTTCGACATGTAATCGATCAAACCACGATCGGTTCCCGGTGGTAGTTGCCAATCGGCCAGTGTCATGCCTCATCCCCTGAGTGGAAGTGGACTAGCGGCCCATCTTCTGCCTCATGCCTCATCCCTTGGCGGAAGCAACGGCGTCTGGACGTCCAAACGGGTGAGCCATTCGTGCAGCGTTCGTGCCTGGAGTTGAGCCAATTGCTCGGCCTGTTCGAGTTGGACCCAATCGAACCGAAGTTTCGTTCCGGGGCGAAGTTGTGCCAAAATGTCGAGATCGGCACGGATCACATGGCCAATCTTCGGATACCCGCCGATGGTCTGGCCATCGATTCCCAAAATGATGCACTGGCCGTCGTTGGTCACTTGGATGGCTCCAGGAGCGACCGGTTCGGATACCAACTCGCGTCTGGGCAACGGCAGTGGTGGCCCCGACAAGCGAATCCCCATGCGATCGCTGGCCATCGTCACCGTAAATGTCTGCTGTGCAAACGATTCCAATGCGAACCAATCGGCTTGCGGTCCCGCGACGATGCGTAACCGATCCAATCGTCGATCGAAGCCTACTTCCTCGGCCACCTCGACGAAGCCGAGCGAA